>NZ_SMMC01000033.1 GCF_009711445.1 Curvivirga aplysinae
GTTTTGGAATTTATGTTGAATTAAACTTTTAGTTTGAGATTTTCATCAACGCTTGGATTGTTTCAAAATCGTGATTAACAGCCTCATTCACGACCGCACGGGTATTACCAAATACCTGTGGGGTTTGACGGCGATTAAAGCGACGGTCGGCTTCTTCGCCAACCGCATCACGAAGATACTCAAGCATTTCTGCCACATTCACCTTACCATCTTTATTACCAACTTTGTCAGCTTTACCAACAAAACCTTCCAGTAGATGTTTGGTAAATAAACCAAGGCGCACATCTGTATCCCAAGAGGCAATTTCTTTCCCATCCGCAGCTGTGAAAATAGTGCCATTGGTCAAAGTTAGGCTGGATGAATTTGATCCCAAATAGAGCGGGGAGGCAGATTTAACCAAAGTACCGCCTGCAGAGACACCGGAGAAACACGCATCCACAGCTAAAGTAATATTAACATTTTTTAGCTTGTTAAGGTTTTTCACTAAGGTACTTAATGCATATCCGGTGAATTCTGGTTTTTGTGGGTCAGCATCTTTTGGTAACATCACCCCGGTACCCTCATCCGTCGGTATGCCATGGCCAGAATAAAAGACAAAAATATCTTTCATGCCTCGACGTGTTACACTGTCATATAGCTTGCCTTTATGATTACTCTCACTACCAAAATGAGACATAAGGTCAGACTGATTTGGGTTTTCAAGAACAATGACGTTTTCTTCCTTAAAGCCACGTGTCTTGATCAAGTATTGTTTAATGGCATCTGTATCATTTAAGGCAAAGTCAACGGGTGGAATATCTGTGTTATCATAATCACGAACGCCAACCAGTACTGCATAAGCGTCTTTATTTACTTTGCCACGCGGGAAATTATAATCGGTGATACGCCCATAACCCAAATTAGTTGTTTTCGCTGTAACTGCGGCGGCTTCTACCACGGTTGTTTGCTTGTTAGATGTATTAGCCAGGGCGACTCTAATTGCCTTGTTGCGTTGATCAAATAAATCTTGTTGGACCAACACATCAGCAGGCAGTTTCGAACCTTGGCGTCGACGTTGGCGATAGTCGGCAATCACATCGTCAAAAGTGACCATTTCTGGCCCTTCTAACCAATTTGCCAGTTCATCACGGGTTACAGCCCCTTTTTTGATAGAAGACAGATCCGGGTCCTGCTGATTTAAATCTTCAAGTACAATAAAACTCTTATTATTTTTCTTACTCAACGTACCTTGCACATATTTATTTGTGCTTCGATCAAGGACGAAATAATTCACGCTTGCTTGCTTTTCTGCACCAACTGTAACGCGTTGATATTGATAAGGTGTATAACGTTTATGTTCTACTTGAATGGGTGTATTTGCTAAACGATTATTTGCCTCGTTCAAACGTTCTTCAGCACTGGTAACACCAGAAATGCTCACAACAGAAGTCACTGCAGAAGCAAAGACAGCGCCCCAACCACTATCATAGCCAGTGTTGTAGCTATTCATTTGTTGCTGTTGTAACGCTTGCTGATAGGCGGCTTGTGCTTGTTGGAGTCCTAATTGTGCCGCATTCACTTCTTGTTGCGCAGCTGAATAATCGGGATTAGGCAGCCAATCGGAATGTGTATAATAACGTGACTGAGATTTTGTTTTCCCTTGATCCTTGGATGTGGAAATCGCTGCCGCTAAATCAACGATCACCACATATCGAGCATTTTGAACAGCATCATCTGATAGAACTTTTTCAAGATTGATGGATCTGTTTAAAATATTTTTTTCTTTTTCTACCGAAATAGGAAAATCAATGGCGGTTTGTCCAATTCGATCCCGACTTGGAATTTCAATCATGATAATGCTGTCACGTAGATACTTACGTGATTTAATACCCTTGCTTTCAGCGCTTTGATAGATTTCCCACGTTTCCATTAAGTCTGGATCACGTCCGCCTGTTTTTTCCATAACCAAGGCATTTAGATAGGCTTTTTCAACCTTGGCAGCTGTTGTGCTTACCAATTCCTTGTTGAGGGCATACTTTTCTAAAAATGTCTCAAATTGAGCTACATTTGCATTGGTAATATCACCTTCTATTTTATCAAAATTAGCTGATATGAATTTTGATTTTGCTAAAAAAACAGGATATTCTTTAAAGAAATCTTTGCTATCAAAATGGTCAAATTCTGCAAATGCCTCTGGTGCCGTATCTATAATCTGATCTCTAAATGTTTCAAGGTCTTTGGCATAGACATCAAAATCGGCATTTCGATATTGTGGTTCTTTTAACAAGGAATACTGATTATATTCCGTCAGAATTGTTTCAGATTCTTCTAAGAAGTTTTTGGTAATAACCCAGTCTTCAGGACGTTGTGGCCATACCTGACTATCTAGTTTATTTCTATGTACTTGAAGGCGGCTAGCTAGGTTTTTATTTAATTCCTGTGCAATATGATCCAATTGCGGAGTAAAGCCGGCCAGTTCAGCATTTTGTTTAAAGAAGGCCGGATCACTTTCATAAACCAAGGCTGCTTGGCTCCAGTTTCCAGCAAGATAGGCGTCGTTGAATTCTTTTCCTACCCCAAAAACGGTATAAACGACACAACCGCTAAGAAAGGCGGAAAAACCGCAGATCAGTAACCCTTTTCTCAAAGATACACACGGAATTTTAGTTAAATATTTCATTGCCGA
>NZ_SMMC01000052.1 GCF_009711445.1 Curvivirga aplysinae
GATTAAATCTTCATTAAAGAAAATTGCATTAGCGGGTGTTGCGACTGTTGCCTTGTCGGCGCAAGCTATGGCGGCAGATTCGGCATCTTGTAAGTCAGTAACTTTTGCTGATGTTGGTTGGACAGATATCACAGCAACAACAGCGACAGCTAGTGTTGTTCTTTCCGCTATGGGATATGAGCCGGAAGCAAAAGTTCTATCTGTACCTGTAACATATAAATCTATGGAATCTGGGGATGTCGACGTATTTTTGGGCAACTGGATGCCTTCTATGGCAGCTGACCTGAAGCCTTATCAAGATGCCGGTACAGTTGAAGTAATTGAACCAGCCAACTTAACAGGTGCTAAATATACATTGGCAGTGAATAAAAAAGCTTTTGATGCTGGTTTGAAGTCTTTTGCTGATATTGCAAAGTTTTCTGATGACTTAGATGGGAAAATTTATGGTATCGAACCAGGTAATGACGGGAACCGTTTGATTCAAGGCATGATTGATGCTGATATGTTTGGATTGAAAGGGTTTGAAGTCGTAGAAAGCTCCGAGCAAGGCATGTTGTCAGCAGCTACTCGTGCTTCTAAACGCGATGAAATGGTTGTTTTCCTTGGTTGGGCTCCTCATCCAATGAATGCAAGTATAGAAATGGAATATCTATCTGGCGGTGACGAAGTGTTTGGTCCGAATTTTGGCGGTGCGGATATTTACACGAACACACGTAAAGGCTTGACAAGTGAATGTCCAAATCTTGGTAAACTAATTTCTCAACTACAATTTACTTTGCCAATGGAAAACGAAATTATGGTTGCTCTTTACGATGGTGAAGAGCCGAATGATGCGGCGAAAGCTTGGTTGAAAGCTAATCCATCAATTCTTGATGGCTGGTTAGCTGGTGTCTCCACATTTGACGGTGGCGATGCATTGGCAGCTGTAAAAGCAGCAGTTGCAGAGTAAGAGACTGAATATTATGAGGAAATGGTCAGGCCTTCACGGGTCTGACCTTTTTCTTTAAACTCATTATAATTTTAAAAATTTTTCATACTTATAATAGGAAATCAGGGGAGTAGTGAAAGTGGAGTGGATTGCTGAGAATAAAATTCCAGTAGGGAAGTGGATGGCAAATTTTGTCGACTTCTTGACAGATTATTTCTTCTGGTTTTTTGATTATATTACAATTGTTTTAGAAGGGTTCACTACTGCGGTTGCAGAATCTTTGTTGTGGTTTCCTGATTGGATCATTATTGCGGCTGTAACAGCATTTGCAACTTGGCTTCATCGTTCTTGGAAACTAGGTTTGTTCACTGCGCTTAGCTTATTATTTATTGTGAATTTGGGATATTGGGAAGAAACTATTTACACAGTGACTTTGGTTATTTGCGCAACATTCGTTAGTATGCTTTTTGGTGTTCCTTTGGGTGTCGTTGCTGCTCATAAACCAAAATTTTGGTTGTTTTTGCGCCCAGTGCTAGACATGATGCAAACAATTCCTACATTTGTTTATTTGATCCCTGCATTGATTTTCTTTGGTCTAGGTATGGTGCCTGGATTGATTGCGACTGTAATTTTCGCTATTCCAGCTCCAATTCGTTTGACTTATTTGGGGATTTCTTCTGTGCCGACCCCTTTGGTAGAGGCAGCAGAAAGTTTCGGGGCAACAAAGAAGCAGCTTTTATTTAAAGTAGAGATCCCACATGCTTTCCCAACTATAATGGCAGGTTTAACACAATGTATTATGCTATCTCTTTCCATGGTGGTGATCGCCTCTATGGTTGGGGCTGATGGCCTTGGTATTCCTGTTCTTCGTGCCCTTAACACAGTGAATATCGCTAAGGGATTTGAAGCAGGCCTGGCAATTGTGATTGTTGCTATTTTAATGGATCGAATTTGTAAGCGTCCAGCACATAAAGGCGGGGAGTAAGAGATATGAGTGAAGATAAGAAAACGTCCGTTTCCTTCCGAAATGTAGATATTATGTTTGGCGAAAAGGCTGAACAATCTGAGGCGCTTAAATTGCTAGATGCAGGTGGCACACGTAAATCTATCTTAGATGAAACAGGTTGTGTTTTGGGTACTGCGGATGCGTCTATCGATATTAAAGAAGGCGAGATTTGCGTTCTAATGGGGTTATCTGGTTCAGGTAAATCAACATTGTTACGCGCGGTGAACGGTCTTAATAAAGTAAGTCGCGGCTCTATTTTAGTTCAAGATGGCGATCGTCAAGTCGATATTGCTTCTTGTGATAAAGATACCTTACGTCACATGCGTACCGAACGCGTAGCGATGGTTTTCCAACAATTTGGTTTGTTGCCTTGGCGTACTGTAGAAGAAAATGTTGGTCTTGGTCTTGAGTTAGCTGGAATGTCAGTTGTTGAGAGGGAAAAGATCGTTCTTGAGAAATTAGAGCTTGTTGGTCTTGCGCAATGGAAAGACAAATACGCCCACGAACTTTCGGGTGGTATGCAGCAACGTGTTGGTCTTGCGCGTGCTTTTGCGACTGACGCAGATATTTTGCTGATGGATGAGCCATTCTCTGCTCTTGATCCTTTAATCCGTAATCAGCTACAAGATTTCTTGCTTGGTTTACAAAAAGATTTGAACAAAACCATTATCTTCGTGAGCCACGATCTAGATGAAGCGTTAAAACTTGGTAATCATATTGCGATTATGGAAGAGGGACGCATTGTACAATATGGTGAGCCAGAAGATATTGTGTTAAATCCGGCAAATGCATATGTTGCGGAATTCGTAGCCCATATGAACCCGTTAAATGTATTGCAAGGCGCTTCTTTTATGACGCCGTTGAATGAGCTAGATAAAGAAGGCGATAAGTATATTGCTAATTTCAAAACGTCTTTGTTCTTTAGTGTTGATGGGGCTGGTAGTGCTTTGGATGCTCAAATCTATGACGATGCGCAATCTTTAGCTATAAAACCTATCTCAACAGAAGAGGATGTTGCTGGACTTAACGACGATTGTATTGTTGTTGCGCCATCTGATATGAAAATGCGTTGGATGATTGAAATTCGTCATCGCACGAGTAATCCAATTTTATTGTCAGATGGCGAGAAAATTGTTGGATTAGTCGGCGATGATGAGATTTACGCTGGTATCCTAAGACAAACTAGCCTAGGACAAGAAGAAGCTGCATAGTAACTTCGATTTTTACCTAGAATAAGGGCAATTTGACATGATTAAAGGCATCGTTTTTGACAAAGATGGCACTTTAACTAATTTTCATGAAACATGGATGCCTGCCATCCATAAAACTGTCGAATTGTTTTCCGGTGACAATCAGGATTTAAAACAGAGACTGATGATTGCTGGTGGTTGGGATCCCGAAGAAGATCGAATTACTTCGGGATCTATTCTAGGGGCAGGTGATATAAATGATCTGATAGATTGTTTTTTAGAAATTTTGCCTGAGTTAACTTCAAGACGTGAAGCGCTGCATACTGAAGTTGAGGAGATTTTTACATATTCCAGTTGTGAAGAAGTTGTACCTGCTACTGACCTTGCTGAGTTATTCACCAACTTACGTGATCGAGGTCTTTTGATCGGTGTTGCGACTATGGATTCTGAAAATGCAGCCAATATGTTGTTTGATAAGTTAGGCGTCCAAGATCAATTATCTTATGTGGTTGGTTATGATAGTGGTCATGGTGTTAAACCTTCCTCTGGCATGGTTGAAGGCTTTTTTAAAAAGACAGGTCTATCAGCAAATGAAGTTATGGTGGTTGGTGACAACACGCATGACACTGAAATGGGGCGTAATGCTGGCGCAGCAAAGGTTGTTGGGGTTTTGACAGGTAATTCACTTGCTGAAGACCTTGATGGTCATGCTGACCATATACTTTCTAGCGTAGCAGAATTACCTGCTCTGATTGATCAACTAAACGCCTAAATACGTTTAATTTATAAATCGTGAAATACGAGCTGGTTATCTGCTGTTGCTTCAATCAATGTTGATGGAGGTACTTCAATCCAGGTTGTTGAATCATCTTCAGATGGTTCAGACATAATAATCAACTGATCGTTAATCTGCGCATAATAGAGAGAAGGCGGCTTATCATCAGTAGAATAACGCATCGCGTAATAACGTGGGCCATCTGTGAAAGCGGCTGTCATACGAAATGGTTTTTTACTACTTTTTTCTGACATGACTTGGTTTAGGTGTTCGAGCAAATCTTTTGTTGCTTGGATAGGATTGTCATCTAAACCACGATCCAACATTAATAAGAATAATAATTCACTATCTGTAGTACCAGTGCGTTCTGCATATAGTTCATCCGAAATATCGGATTCTAATTTACGACGTAAATCGCAATAATCGCCTATCTGCCCATTATGCATAAACATCCATTTGTTATAGCTAAATGGATGACAATTTTGCCGACTGGTCGCAGTACCTGTAGAGGCTCTTACATGGGCAAAAAAATTTCCAGAGCGCACTTGAGCAGCAATATTACGCAGATTTGAATCATTCCAAGCAGGTAGAATCTCGTGATATGTACCGGGAATTGATCTTTCACCATACCAGCCTATTCCGAATCCATCTCCATTGGTAGGTGTCTTTGCCTCAAATGCATGAAGGCTTTGTTCTATTAAAGAATGGCTTGGGGCATAAAGCATTTCTTCTAAAAAAATAGAAGGGCCACGGTAAGATAGCC
>NZ_SMMC01000180.1 GCF_009711445.1 Curvivirga aplysinae
TCTAATATATGTTCTTCACGGCTGATATCACAGTTGGGGAATAATTTCTGAATAACATCGAATTCATTTGCACAAAGATTACTGCATTGCGAGGCTGCAGCGCAGATGGGGCAGTGGTTTTCGACGAAAAAATAATCATTACTTTCTTCATCCTGACGGATGGTAGCCATATAGCCTTCTTCACTGCGAAGTTTGGCAAAGACATCTAATCGTTTCCCAAGTGATGTGATACCTTCCATGCCTTTTTGATAGCTTTCAAACTGCTCTTCGCTACGTTTGGCAATGATTTGATTTAAGCCTTCTTCCCCAAAAATCGCTTTCATATTATCGAGCAGACTGAGGGATAGGTCTGCATGGGCATCAGGGAATAGACGATTGGCTTCCTCGGTCAGGCGCCATAATTTGGCAGGGCGCCCTTTGGGTCTAGGCACTTCTTCGTAGGTAACCAGTTTTTCATTAGATAAATCATATAGATGCTGGCGTACAGCCATCGCGGTGACACCAAGTTCGGTGGCTAGATATGCAGCATCCTGTGGACCATTCTGTTTAAGAATGTCCTGAATTCTTCTTTTGCTGCGCTGGGCTTTTTGGGAGGTGGATAATTTACTCATATATACTTTCTAAAGCTTTTTCTTGCATAAAGCAAATTTTCTATGTTATGACTTTATAAAGAAAAAACTTTACTTAATAATTTGATGAATTTGAAGGAGCAACAGAAGAGGTTCAAAATGGCAAAGCATATCGTCAGGACAAAAGTTGAAAATTTTGAAGTTTATCAAGCTGATTTGCAATCTTGGCGGTTAGGTCGTGACCTCTCAAAAGACTTGTTGGGTTTAGGGAAAATAGCTGTTTTTTCACATTCTAAATTCTTCTCATGTTATCTTGTTTTGATGGTTGTTTGGATCGTCTTGTCGATGTTGAGTAAGTTTCTTTCTGCTTTGATTTAATAAAGAAAAGATTATTTTTGGATAGATTTGTGAGGAGCCCAAAATGGTAGATACAATGACAATCAGTATTGAGAATGGATATACCAAACTTCAAGAAAAGGGCCGCCTTTTAGTGAAGCAACAAGGGAAGCAAATTGCTTTATTCCTGCGCGGTGAGAAAATTTATGCCTGTAACAATCGATGTCCTCATGAAGGTTATCCATTGATCGAAGGGCAGGTGGATACTGATCCGAATTGTGATAAAGGCGCGAATAATAGCTGTGTACTAACCTGCAGCTGGCATAACTGGAAGTTTGATCTAGAAGATGGTGAAAATCTATATGAGGGAGATGAGCTACGTGTCTATCCGGCTGCGGTAAACGGGAATGATATTGTTGTTGATATTACGCCGCCTGACCCTGCGATGCAGATCGAAAAGGCGTTGGACAATTTGAAATCTACTTTTGCGCGCCATGAATATGACCGTATGGGGCGGGAAATTGCGCGTTTGGATAAAGCGGGCGCCGGCATGGATTTAGCGGTCAAACATGCCATCCTTTGGACATTTGAACATAATGAATATGGCATGACCCATGCGTATCCATCTGCTGTTGACTGGTTAAGTCAGTATGACCGTCATCTTGCTGCGGGTCGCACAGAATATGCCTTGGCCGCAATTATGGAAGCTGTCGGTCATTTTGCATGGGACACCATGCGTGAGGAAAAATTCCCTTATGCCAAGGCGGCTTCTTCTTTTGATGTTAAAATGTTGCTAGACGCTATTGAAAACGAAAAGGAAGAGATTGCAATTGCACAAGTGAATGCAGCCTTTGAGGCAGGTTGGAATTTTGCAAAACTGGAACCATATTTGGTACAAGCTACATTTGCCCATTACCGCTCCTTTGGTCACTCTGCGATCTATCTGGAAAAAACGAAAGCCTTGATAGATAGATTTGGTATAGATGTTGAGCGTGAAGTGACTTTATGTTTTGTGCGTGAGCTTGTTTACAGCTGGCGTGAAGATGATATTCCGGAGTTTAAGCAATATCATCCAACCTTGACGCAATGGCAGAAAGGTGAGGGGCAAGACGTTGCGCAAATCAACGACTTTATTGGTCTGTCGAATAATGCCGCTTATAAAAAATGTTTAGACCTGTCTTTTGCGGACCCAACACCTGTTTTTAACGCATTGATGAAAGCGATTTGCTGGAACATGACCCGTTTTGATACATCATATGGTCATCGCCATGATTTACCTGTAGCGCATAATATTAATTGGTTGGATTTCACGCATGGTATTACCTTTGCCAATGCGGTTCGAAAGATTTGTAGTGAATATCCTGAATATTGGGCGCAAGGCTTATTACAGATGGCAAGTTTCGTTGGGCGCAACAAATCTTATGTAGATGCGAATCAGGACGTGAAGAAATGGCAGGTATTGAACCCACCAGTTTTCTTTAGTGAGAAATTCGAAGCCTTACATGATCATGGATTGTTTAACTATATTATCTCCTGTCATTTATTAAAAACATTGTCGGCATTTGAAGAAGAAATGTCTGTTCAACCTAATGCGGAATGGACAGAAGAAGGGCTCGCTGCGTTGAACAGATTTTTTGCATCTGAAGTCAAGGGAAAGCATGTTTTGCGAGATGCAAAACAAGCTTTATCCCTTGTGAATGCAGAAGATTGATTAGCCTACTTTTAAAAGTAGATTTTGATGGGACATATGGACAGAGTCAGCGTCCAGAGACTGAAGATAGGGTTGAATGCTTTCTTGTTGCATAAAATCTTTGGACGCTGCTTTTGCATTTTCCATATTGTCCCATTCAATATATTCCAGCCATATATTGTCTTCAGATTTTGAAAGGTATCTTGTGATAAAACCTTTGCAGTTTTTTAAATAAGTGGTAACGGCCTCTGTTGTTTTGATGAAATCATTTTCTTGAACGCCTTCAGCCAGTTTAAAACGTACGATTTCAAATACTTTATCTGTCATTATATTTTCCTCAAATTATTTAATGAGGTCTATATAACAACACCCTACTGACAGCATTTTGTCAGTAGGGTGTCATAGTTTTTATGTTAACTTATTTCCTAGATAAAGCCGAAAGACAGCCAAATGTTAAATCCGTATCCGATGACCATCGATCCAAATAACGCAATGGCAATAAAGGTCAGGAATAAGGGTGTTTTGGTGAGGGCTTTTACCGCAACCGCGGCTGGGATGCATGTTGCCCCACCCGCAACCATAAAGGCCAATGCGGCACCGGGTTGAAGGCCTAACTGCATTAATGTGTCTGCTAACGGGATAGCAGCATAACCATTTAGATAAGCTGGTGCACCAATAATAGCTGCCATAGGAATAGCATAAGAGCCTGTATTTGCTAGCCATTCACCAATGATATCCATTGGCACATTGGCAATCATAATACCTTCTAACATGAAGGCGATGGACAGCCATTTGAACAAGAACCAACTGGTGCTTTTGCCTTCTGCAAAAAAGTCATTACGTCGTTTGTCTTCTTTCCAGAATGCCCAAACTGGTTTTTCTGTCCGTGTAATGGCGCCAGCTCCACAACCGGCATTTACCTCTATCAGTAATGGATCGGAAAAACCGCCGAGTTTTTGGATAAGCGCGGTGCTATATCCCCCCATTAGGCCAAGAGATACCGCCGCAACGGTTTTGGCAGCGGCAAATTCAGGGCCCAATATACCCGCCGTAACCAGCATCATTTCCGGATCAATGACAGGCGAGGCCAACCAAAAAGCCATGACAGGTGCGATAGGAACACCGGAAGCAAGCAGGGCAGCAATAAGTGGCACTACACCACAACTACAAAATGGAGAAAAGGCCCCCACAATGGCAGCAACCATCACAGCTTTACCCGCATTTGCACGAAATGCATTGCCAATTAAGCTATCCGCACCCGTCGCTTTGATATAAGCAGCAAAGGCAACTGATATGGCAAGATACGGGGCAATCTCCCAAAGGCTTTTGCCGACAAATTCAATGCTGGACCATGATTGATCAGGTGCCGCAACCGCAATGGCTATCCAAGTCAGGATAAAGGCTATTACAACACGATCCATATCTTTTAATTTCTTAACGAATGGGTTTTCGTGTTTTGGTTCAACAGGGGTGCCTGCAGAGTCTGGCGCGCAACAACTATTAGCCATTTTTCTTTTCCACAATCATCCCCGATCCTTAGGTGATCTGACTGGGGTATTTAATCCTTATGCCAATGACTCTTATGATCACTTTCGGGTCGATCAGCACAACATTCCTTGGTCAGGAACAGGACAAGTTCATCCATTTTTGGGATATTCGCACTTACCATATGGGTCGTACCTTGTTTCCCACGAGACACTAGACCAACAAGTTCCAGAAGTTTCAAATGATGGGAAAGTGTTGAGGCCGGAATAGCAAGGGCTTCTTGAATCTGCCCAACTGTGCGACCTTCACCACCTGCCCGAACGAGTAATCTAAAAAGATCAAGGCGTGTCGGGTTTCCCAATGCATCTAGACATTCTGCAATTTGTTCAGTTTCTTGCATGTCATGTTCCTTTGTTATTTCTAGTAATGTCGAAATAGCGATTGCGAGTCAATATATATTTCGAAATTACTCGAAATATAGAATTTAAAAAAAATTGAGTATTCGGCGCATATGCGTCAACTCTGGTCGGAAATCTAACTTGCAAAAGCGATTTAGACAAACTACTTCCTATATGTATAAGAAAATAACTGGATGGATTGTAATGAGCAACTTACCGGAAATACCGTCTCCATGTACGGGTGTTTGCAAGATCGAAGATGGCAGCCAGCTTTGTGGCGGTTGTTTACGCACACGTGACGAAATTCGCAATTGGCGTAAAAGTTCCAATGATGATCGGTTACTTGTTTTACAAGAGTTGAAAAAGCGCCGTATGGCCAGAGGTAAAGTAAGCGAGTCTGACTTGAAACCTCGCCGCCGTCGCCGTTCTGCATAAAATCAAAAAATAATCGCTTAGTTCCTCGCAAGAAATGCAATCAAGCGCTGACGAATGCTTTGGCGCTGACTTGTTTCATCTATATCACGTTTGGCCCAATAAAGCTCACGATGTAAGATATAAAGGCTACTCGCGACGATGACCGAGGCGCCCGCCCATACTTCCCAACCTGGTACTTCACCCCAAATTAAATAAGCCATTGTAGCCGCCCAGATAAGGGCTGTATATTTAAATGGGGAAACAACGGCCACTTCGGCAACCGCAAATGATCTAGTTGCAAAATATTGGGCTAGCCCACCTAAGACACCAATAGAAATAAGCAATATCCAATCAATACCGCTAGGCATGATCCAACCTTGGACTGAAATCCCAATAGACGAGACAATTATGCCATAAAGAGTGAAGTAAAAGGCAATGACGGACCCATGATCTTTTTTTCCTAAAATGCGCAGGATGAGCATCGCCGTGGCCATCAAGATCGCTGCCATGATGGGATAAATTGTGTCGGATGACAATATGCCGGGCCCGGGCTGGATAATAATCAGGACGCCGATAAAGCCTGCAAGGATAGCTAGGCCTCGATGGATTCCGACACGTTCTTTCAGGAAAATAGCAGCCATAATTGAGACAATAATCGGCGCTGCAAAAGTAATACTAACCACTTCCGCCATGGGCAACTTAATGAAGGATGTGAAAACGAAGAACATCGCACACATTCCGACTGTCCCACGTAAGAAATGTATAAAAGGTTGCTCTGTTTTCAGCAGTTTAAGACCACCAGCTTTCCAGAGGGTTATGCTGATCGGTATCATGGCAAAAACAGTTCTGAAAAATAGTAATTGCATGACCGGATAGCTTTCACCCGTCCACTTAATTAATCCATCCATTAAGGAGAATAGCAGAGTAGATATAGTAACAAGATAGATACCTTTTACTGTATTGGACTCGTTATGGGCAGGTGCTTTTGCCTGCGATGCAGCCGAGGGGATCATATTATTTTCTTTGGGGTTGATGATTTTTAACTAGCCAAAGCATACAGGCTTCTGTGCCTTAGGGAAGGGGGCAGGGCAAAATAGTTGGAAATTAAGTTGTGAAATAAAGATCTTAATTGGGACTTGCACCAAATAAGAAGTTGCGCCAAGTTGATTTTTCTATTGAACAAATATTTAAATAAATGGGGTGATATGATGTTTACGACACGTCCGGAATTGGTCGGTACATTTGGGGCTGCAGCTTCGACACATTGGTTGGCAAGTCAGGTCTCTATGTCAATTTTGGAACGTGGCGGAAATGCCTTTGATGGTGCTGTTGCAGGTGGTTTTATGCTGCAACTTTGTGAGCCACATATGAATGGTCCAGCAGGCGATGTACCGTTAATTATTTATTCAACGGAAGAAAAACGGGCACGGGTCATTTGTGGGCAAGGTCCAACCCCGGCCGCGGCAACACGTGAAAAATATCAAGCGCTTGGCATTGAAGTTATTCCGGGGACAGGCTTGTTGGCAGCCTGTGTGCCCGGTGCATTCGATGCATGGATGTTGATGTTACGTGACTATGGTAAAATGTCCTTGCGTGAAGTGTTGGATCCTACCATTGAATATGCGGAAACAGGCTGCCCTATTACAGCGTCACCAGCGGGTATCATTGGTGCTGCTGCCGAAATGATTGATAAACATTGGCCGTCCACTGCGGCAATTTATTTAAAAGATGGTAAGGGGCCTAAGGCGGGGGATTTTTATACTAATCCACAATTGGCGAAAACTTGGCGGCGCGTTATTGAGGAAGCGGAAGCTGTTTCTTCAGGTCGTATAGAACAGATTGATGCGGCCCGTGATATTTGGGCGGAAGGTTTTATTGCAGAGGCAATCGTCGAGTTCAGTCAAGGTGAACCTCATTACGATCAAACAGGTAAAAAGAATAACGGATTGCTAGTGGCAAGTGACATGAAAAACTGGCGTGCTAGCTATGATGAACCTGTCAGCATGGACTATCATGGGCATACAATTCTGAAATGCGGCCCATGGAGTCAGGGGCCGGTTCAATTACAAGCACTTTCCTTACTGAAGGATGCAGGGCTTGCGGATATGGATCCGGTCGGCTCCAAATTTGTGCATACCGTGATTGAAGCTATGAAATTAGCCTATGCAGATCGTGAGGCTTTTTATGGTGATCCTGATTATGTGGATGTCCCCATGGAGACATTGTTTTCGGAAGAATATATTTCCAGCCGTCGCCAGTTGATGGGTGGTACAGCTTCCTTAGATTTCCGTCCGGGCCTTATTGAAGGTTATGGTTTCCAATTTGATTATGAAGCCGCGCTGGATCGCGTCCCCGAAGATAATGGTCTTGTTGGGTTTGGTGGTGGGGAACCGACCACGGCAAAATTACATAAAGGCGATACCTGCCATCTAGATGTGATCGATAAATGGGGGAATATGGTGTCTGCCACACCGAGTGGTGGATGGTTGCAATCCTCACCTGCTATTCCTGAGCTGGGGTTCTGTCTTGGTACACGTACTCAAATGATGTGGATGAATGAAGCGTCTCCGAGTGTGATTGCACCAAAGAAACGCCCTCGTACAACCTTAACGCCAAGTATGGCTTTAAAAGATGGTAAGCCGTATCTGGCATATGGTACGCCGGGCGGGGATCAACAAGATCAATGGCAATTGATTATGATTTTACGCCATATTCATCATGGGATGAACTTGCAGGAAGCTATTGATTGCCCAAGTTTCCATAGTGAACATTTCCCAAGTAGCTTCTACCCGCGTCATGCACAGCGTGGGCGTTTGGTCATGGAAGGACGTTTTGACGCCAAAGTCATTGAAGAGTTACGTGAGCTTGGACATGACATAGTAGTGGGGGATGATTGGTCGGAAGGCCGATTATCTGGGGCTAGTTGGTGTGATGGCGTAATTAAAGCTGCAGCTAATCCACGTGGAATGCAAGGTTATGCGGTTTGTCGATAGCTTTTTATAGAAAGTATACACGATGAGCGGATCTATTGATGTGAAGCTAAGTTATAAAAACGAATATATCGCAATTACTGGTGCATTAGTTTCTATGTTTCTAGGCGGTGTCGCTTTCGGGATGTCCTTGCCACTTTTACCTTTGGTCATGCACCGTTGGGGATTAGGCGAAGCCATGATTGGCTATAACGGAATGGCGCAATCTCTTGCACTTTTTTCTATGTGCCTGATTGTTGTGAAGGTATTTAGAAAATTTCATATGTTGCCGACCATGTTGGTTGCTTCGGCAATCATGGTTGTGGGTTCTTTGGCTTTAATTGAGTTTCAATCCTGGTTTGGATGGTTTTTGATCCGTCTTTTCATTGGTGGTGCTTTTGCTTTTATGTGGATTGGGTTTGAGGTTTGGGTCAATCATTTAGCACCCGAACATCAACGGGGGCGGATTCTGGCAATTTATGCTGGATGCTTTGCAGCGCCAACCGCGCTGGGGCCTCTTGTCTTGAATTATGTGGGGACGGAAGGTGATTTGCCGTTTTATGTGATCGCTGCGCTATATGGTCTTGGTGCATTACCCATGTTGGTTGGCTATAAAATGCAGCCGAATTTCAGAGCAGAAGAAAAAGTGAAGCTTCTGAGTATGGTTAGAGTTATGCCCTTCTTAATTCTCTGTGCTGCGATGGCGGGGCTTGGGGATGGCGCGGCCTGGAATATGATGTCCTTATTTGGGGTGAAAGTGGGCTTAAGTGAAAGTTCTGCTTTGATGCTGTCATCAACCTTTCTTCTGGGCAGTTTTATCCTTCAATTTCCGATTGGCTATCTGGCAGATAAAATCAACCGTATGAAGCTTCTTATTCTTGTAACTGCGATTGGGGCAGTGGCTTGTGCTGGTGTTGCTCTAAGTGCCGTGAATGGGATCGCATTCTGGTCTCTGACCTTCGTCGCTGGTGGTATGTTGATGGGCGTATATGTCTTAGCGTTAGCCGTTCTTGGTCAGCGCTTTAAAGGGGGTACAATGGCGGCGGCAAATGCGGTATTTGTTATTGTTTTTGAGTTAGGGACATTTACGGGGGGGCCTATTTCAGGAGGGCTAATGGAATACATCCATCCGTCTTCCTTACTATGGATGATGGGCTTTGCTTGCTTGGTGTTGACCGTGGCGGCAATCACTTCGCGTCGCCTTCAACCACCAAAGACTGCATAAGACTATTTTCTGACACCTTTACCCTTTTCACTGGTCCTATGTTTAACAATATGATCGATGAAGGCGCGGATTTTTGTCGGTGTATAGCGTGCAGGCATGTATACTGCATAAATGCCGAAACCAGACATTTCATATTCTTCAAGTACAGGTTCTACAGTGCCTGATGCGAGTTTATCTTCACAAAGGAAGGATGGGACGCGACAAACTCCGTTGCCTTTTTCAGCCATGAGGACTTCCATCCGCCCATTATTGCTGAGGAATTTTCCAGAAACCTTGATGTTTTCCTGCTTTCCCTCCGGTGAGGTGAAGCGCCATAATCCAGGGTTTTCTGCGTTGCTGTACCGCATGCAGTTATGATTGAGAAGATCTGACGGAACTTTGGGGCGACCATGTTTCTTCCAGTATTCCGGACTTGCAATGATAACCCCATAAGTAGTCCCAAGTTTGCGGGCAATCAGACTCGAATCTTTAAGTGTCCCGATTCGGATCGCTAAATCGAAATTACTTTCCATAAGGTCTATTTTTTGATCTGTCAGATACATCTCGACCTCAAGATCAGGATAAGCTTCCATGAAACTGGGCAGAATATGGCGAAGTTCCATATTGCCAAAGGCAATGGGTGCAGTAACGCGCAACCGCCCTTTTGGGGCCGCTTGGAAAGTCGTAATCTCTGCTTCTGCTTCTTCTGCTTGTTCAATAATTGCACTGGCTTTTTCAAAATAACTTTGACCTGCATCCGTTAAGCTGAGCTTCCGTGTGGTGCGGTTTAATAATTTCACCCCAAGGCGTTCTTCCAGTTTGGTGACATGTTTGCTGACAGCTGACTTTGTTTGTCCAAGTTGATCAGCCGCTTTCGTAAAGCTACCGCTTTCAACTACTGCTACAAAGCTGGACATGCCATCAAGTATTGTCATCTGATTACCCCTTAATTGGAAACAATGAGTAGGGTTTAACATATATTGTTGGTTTAATAAACTTAACTTATATGTATTTCTATATTTGAAGATGATTCAGAAAGTTGAGAATGGAGATATGAAATGGGATTGTTAGTGGACGGCCAATGGCAAGATGTTTGGTATGATACAAAGTCGACTGACGGAAAATTTATACGCAAAGAATCATCATTTCGAAATTGGGTGACGGCTGATGGTACAGATGGGTTTAAAGCGGAGGCTGATCGCTATCATCTTTATGTTTCTTTGGCCTGCCCATGGGCACATAGAACGCTAATTTTTCGAAAATTAAAAGGGCTTGAGGATATCATACCCATTTCGGTGGTTCATTGGGGGATGCATGATCAAGGGTGGACTTTCCATGAGGGAAAGGGCGTGATTGCTGATCCTATTCATCATGCTGAATTTATGCATCAAGTCTATACGAAGGCTGATCCGAATTATACTGGGCGCGTGACCGTACCTGTCCTGTGGGATAAGAAGGAACAGACAATTGTATCCAATGAGTCTTCGGAAATTATCCGAATGTTTAACTCTGCCTTTGATGATGTCGGCGCGAAATCAGGTGATTATTATCCTGAAGCTTTACGTGCCGAAATTGATGACATGAATGACAAGACTTATGGTGACGTTAATAATGGTGTGTATAAGGCAGGTTTTGCGACAACGCAGGAAGCCTATGAAGAGGCCGTCGCTGTTTTATTTGATAGATTGGACTGGTTGGAGGAACATTTATCTAAGAACCGTTATTTGGTTGGGGGGCAAATTACAGAAGCGGATTGGCGTTTATTTACAACATTGGTTCGGTTTGACCCTGTTTATGTGGGACATTTTAAGTGCAATATTCGCCAAATTCAGCAATATCAAAATTTATGGAATTATACACGAGAACTGTATCAGATCACGGGCGTAGCGGAGACAGTTAATATGCATCATATCAAGCATCATTATTATGGGAGCCATGATACTATTAATCCAACACTGGTTGTACCGAAAGGACCGGAGTTAGATTTTCTAGTGCCACATGGCAGAGGATGATTGTATTTTCCGGTATCCTTACTTATTTTTTATATATGAAAATATAAAAAATATAGGTGGATCGTGAACGGTGTTGGCAGAGATGCAATTAAAGATGGATTTTTTCAACAAATGGCTGAAGAAGGTGAACGCCTTGGTCTGATCCGTCGTTGTACACCTGAAGAGCGCGAAGCCAGCTGGCGGCATATCCTTGCAACTAATCCTAATGAATGTGGCAGCGTTTGGATTTTCGCCTATGGATCGTTGCTATGGAATCCCGCTTTTCATCTGGTGGATCGTGTTGATGGGCGCCTGTTTGGGTATCACCGTTCCTTTTGTTTGAGAACTTATATTGGGCGTGGTTCGCCGGAACAACCGGGCTTGGTTTTAGGACTTGAAGCTGGTGGGTCATGTTGTGGTCAGGCCTTAAAAGTGGACCCGACCAAATTAGAAGAAGAGCTGGATGTTATCTGGTCTCGTGAAATGGTAAGTGGGGCTTATCATCCGCGATGGGTCAGTTTGAAAACTGACCAAGGTGATGTGCCTTCTGTCGCATTTGTCATGGATCAAGATTATGATAACTATGCAGGTGATTTAAGCTTTGAAGAAAAGTGTCACGACCTTGCCCATGCTCAAGGGGCATTGGGATATGCTTCAGATTATCTCTATGAAACTGTGGCGGCGATGGATAAGATGGGTTTCAAAGATAAAATGCTGGATCAATGCGTCAAGCGCGTAAAAGAAATTCAGTCTGACAATAAGTAAATTTGATAGGAGTTGAGCGATGTCTGAAAAGGTTGAAAAATCTGACCGTGAATGGAAAGAAATACTAACTCCTGATGAATATCATGTATGTCGTGAAAAAGGCACAGAGCGCGCCTTTTCCGGTGAATATTGGGATATCTTTAAAGACGGAACCTATAACTGTCGTGCATGTGGAGAATCACTTTTTCGATCAGAAACTAAATTTGATGCAGGCTGCGGCTGGCCGAGTTTCTATGAGGGCATCGATAAAAGCAAAATCAATGAACATGAAGATTTAAGTTTTGGCATGCGTCGGGTGGAAGTGACTTGTGCCAAATGCGACAGCCATCTGGGGCATGTTTTTCCAGACGGGCCAGCCCCAACAGGCATGCGATATTGTATTAATTCCTTGTCGATTCAGCTTGATGAAGATGAAGGTAAGTAGAAAATTTATCTTTTCATTTCTTCCAATACATTCTGCGCAAATCCCGTGAGATAGCCAAAATCAGTGCCTATGGACATGAATTGATATCCCCATTCAATCATTTCCTTAGCCATTGCGGTATCTCCACAATGAATACCTGCATAAACATTATTCTTGCAACAAGTAGCCGCGATAAGCTTTATGGCGTCGCGTACAGCTTGATCTTCTGGCATCGACATTGGGTGGTTTCCATAAGTAAAGCCTAGGTCATTTGGGCCAACTAAGATTGCGTCCAAACCATCGGTTGATAAGATTTCATCCAAATTTTCAACCGCTTGTTTTGTCTCAATTTGAGCAATGGCCATAATGTTGGCATTAGCCTTTTGGGTGTAATTACTTCCATAATAAAGTCCGGGTTTCATTGGGCCCCAGCTACGTCCACCTTCAGGTGGATAACGCAATGCTTGGACAAATTTTTTTGCTTCTTCTGCTGAATTCACCAAAGGACAAACCACACCAAGAGCACCTCGGTCCAAAGCACCCATAATCAAACCATCATCATTTGTTGCGACACGCACGATAGGCGTACAATCAGTACCAATGAGTGGGGTGATCATATGATCCACATTGTTACTATCAATCAGGCCATGTTGTTGGTCAATAAAAACAAAATCCATCCCGATATTAGCAAGGCTTCGCGTTACCAACGCACTGTTCATGTCAACGAAAAGACCATACGCGTTTTGATCGGCACGTAATTTTTCTAAAAGTGGATTCATTTTACTCTCCCCATATACCCGATTTATATGATGGATTAGAGGTATAAAAAGCAAAAAAGACAAGGAGGAACTTATGGAGATTCTATTTTCAACAATTCTAGAATCTGTGTAAGTTGAGGGCATAAGAAGCTAAGGGGTGAAATATGGATATCTTTCTTTGTCGTGCGACAGATTTTAACTATACGTTGATCCCGTATTCAGATATGGAAATTGTCAAGGCAACACGTCATTTCTTCCCCAATACTACACATGATCATTTCTTTGAAGAAGATATGTCAAAGAATGTGGCTTACATGACACGGATGCATGAAGCAATAAAAGCGGGAAAAGGAACACTTTCTTTCATAACAAATGGCAAGATCCCATTAGAAAAATCACCAGTTAAAATTGAACAAAGGCGGTTATCCTATTATTCGGACGCACCTTATGGTTTTTTAAGTTTCATTCAGCAGATGCCCGCAGGATCTTACCCAACTTACAGCGATCGCAGTTTCAAGGCCTTTTATGACGATATGAATTTGGATCTTAATCCTATTTTTATGCCGCATGGAGGACCAATAAAATTACGCCCAGGCAAGCATATGGAAGACAGGGAATACCCGCTTTCTTTTATCGGTCATGTAAGGTTGCCAGAGCCTTTAGGACGGTTCGAAACGCTGCTGGAGGGAAGTGATCCCAGGTTGATACAAATTGTTGCGCATGCTTCTGAGCGTGTGTTCGCTGGTGAAACAACAGCATATGTTGCAGTCAAGCAAGAAGCTACGAAGGCAGGGCTCCATCCTATGACTATGTTGGATTTAGCGACTTTGAAAGCCTTATTATCTAAAATGGAAGGTTGGGCAGAGATGCAAAACCGCCTTAGTTTGCTAAGAGCGTTTAAGGATTTTCCTATCCATTTTTTTGGCCCAATTCGTAGTGATGTTTCTGGTGTTACAGACAATGAGAATTTTGTATTTCATGGAAAAAAAATGGGGGCGGAAGTATTAGAAATTATCCGCAATACTCGAATATTGATAAACTCAGTTACGGTATTTCCCGAAGGCGCCCATGAACGGATATGGTTTGCATTGGCTAATGGCTGTTTACCTTATACTGACCATGGGAGTTATATTGAGGAAAGTTTCACCGATGAGGAAAATATCCTCTTCATTAATTATAGGGATTTAGAAAAAGAAGCTGAACGTCTATGTGAATATGCGAATGATCCAAATCGATTACAGTCGATGATTGATAAAGCGATGCCGATTTATGCTAGTAAACACACTTGGATACATCGACTAGATGCTACATTCAGGCAAATTCCTGAATTAGAACCCTTCATGCCACAAGAAGAACTCAATAAGGAAGTGCCATACTCATTGCCCAATAGTGATAGGCAATAACTCGACCTTTGTCATTGGGGAGGAAGCGATAGCCAAAGCCAACCTCTGTTAAATCTGGGACCAACATGGCTTCGCGATGCCCGTCTTTAGATTTTTTCCAAGCTTCGACAACTTCTTCAGGGGTGGTTTGGCCTGCAGCTAGGTTTTCATAAATTTTTTCGTATTCATACCCCATTTGATTGGCCCGAAAACCAGGATCTTTTCCACGTAAACTTATATGATCAAAATAATCATATGTTGCCATATCATCCGCATGATATTGAGCTGCTTGATGTAGCCGATTATTCATGACTAATGGGGATAATCCATATTGTTGCCGGAATCTGTTGACTGCTTCTAGAAGGCCTGTTTTCCAGTCCGATCTTAACTGTCTTGTTTCTTGAGCGGCAAGAATAATACGTACATTTTGTATATCGCCGCGACGTTTTTTAAAGGCTGGGCCAATATAGGCAATTCCCATATGTGTAAAAGTATTGTTCCCAATCAAATGTCGACCATTAGCAGTATTTAATAAGTTTTTAGCAAAACTTTCCTTACTACGTTCATTTGCGAATACTCTGACGGCAACGGTGCCCGCATTAAAACTTACCTTGGCAAGGGATTCTCTCAACCAGTTATCTGGATAGTTTAAGTTGCCAGTTTGCATGAAGCGCGAAGCGATTTGTTGGGCAAGATGGGCAAGGCGTGGATCATTAATCCATTTTTCCTGTCCTTTAGTTGCCTGCCAATTGTTGATAATATGTGCTGCATGGCGGGTAAATTTGCGATCTTCTTTTGTAATCAAGCTTTGTGCTTGAACATTTGTGGCAAATAAAAATGGCAACAACCCTATTAGGATTGTTGCCATGATATTCTTTAAGCTAAAAAAATAGCTAAATAGCATTCTTATCATTCTCCTGAAGCTTCAGGTCTCAACATATGCAATAGTTTAGCTGATCGTAATTTTGGGTCCAGTATTTTGTGGTTCTCCACTTAGGCTCGCCCATAATTGACTGGCAATGTCATTGTAAATTTTCGCATGTGCGGAATTTGGGTCGCTTTCCACAATTGGATTACCATTATCAGATGTTTCACGGATATCCATATGAAGCGGAATTTCACCAAGGAAAGGAATGCCAAGTTTTTCTGCTTCATCTCTTGCACCACCGTGACCAAAGATATCGCTGCGATCACCGCAACTTGGACATAGGAAATAACTCATATTTTCAATAATGCCTAAGACAGGTACATCGGTTTTACGGAACATATTTAAGCCTTTGCGGGCATCAATAAGCGCGATGTCTTGAGGCGTAGAAATAATGACAGAACCTGCTAATGGGACATTTTGTGCCATGGTCAATTGTGCATCACCTGTACCTGGTGGCATATCAACGATTAACACATCTAAGGCGCCCCAATTCACATCATTTAACATTTGTTGCAGAGCACCCATAACCATGGGGCCGCGCCAAACAACAGGTTGATCTTCATCCACCAAGAAACCCATAGACATGACTTTCAGTCCATAGCCTTCTTTAGGATCAAGCATCTTGCCATCTGCCGAGGTTTCCGGTTTACCGGACACGCCCAACATGCGTGGCTGGCTGGGGCCAAAAACATCTGCATCCAGCATCCCGACGTTTAAGCCGAGTTTCTTGAGCGCGAGTGCGAGATTGATAGCAGTTGTGGATTTGCCGACACCGCCTTTACCACTGGCAACCGCAACGATATGGGTGATTTTAAACGCACCTGCATTTTTCTCCTGGGCATCCGGTTTTTGCTGGGCTTTTTCTTGTGGTTTTTCTGCCGTCAGGATAGCAGTCACGGCAAGAACGCCCTTAACATCGTTCTTGATCAAGTCTTCGGCAGCTTTGCGCATGGGTTCAAATTTATCGGCATTTTCAGGATTGCCGATATCGAGAGAGAATTGAACCATATTATCCTTTACCACTAATCCGGTGATCATATTCATTTCAACAACGGATTTGCCATTTGGAAGTTGTAAGCGGGATAGGGCTGACAGAACCTGATCTTCTGTGACTTGAGCCATTTTTTTCTCCATCTCGATTTGTTTGAAGGCTTTTTTAAGTGATTCTTTATCAGTTCTTTTACATAGCCTCTGGAATTCTTGGATTTGTGACATATATGAAAGATATCGGGCGTTGCAAGCCAGAAGTCATAACTTAGGTCGTTTTTCTTGCGAATAAATCGCAGGAACCGTTGCCTTTGTTGTCTGCTTGGGGTATGCCCTTTAAAGGCTTGGTTTATATATCAGGCAGATATAGACGAATATAATTTGGACGATGAAATAGGGATAGTAAATATGCCTTTGCAAATGAATTCCGGAAACGGCGGCCCATGGGGCGGCGGTGGTACCGGTGGCGGTAATCGCGGCGGTGGAAATGGCGGCAGCCCTTGGGGCAGTGGCGGGGGTGGTCCTCGCGGTGGCGGCCCACGTGGTCAAGGCCCAAATCCACAAGACATGGAACGTATGGTTCGTGAAGGACAGGAAAAGCTGAAAGAAATGATGCCAGGTGGACTTGGTGGTAAAGGTGTTTTCCTGATCGTGGCTTTGGCCGTGGCTATTTGGTTTGGAACCGGTTTTTATACCGTTGAACCGGATGAACAAGGTGTCGAACTTGTATTTGGTAAATTGTCCCAAACAACAGGTTCTGGTTTGAATTATAACTACCCTGCACCAATCGGTGAAGTGTTGAAGCCAAAGATTACAACTGTCAATCAGGTTGAAATCGGTTTTCGTACATCTTCCAATTCACGTTCAAATATTTCTCGTGATTTGACGAATGAAAGTTTAATGCTGACCGGTGATGAGAACATTGTTGATGTTCAATTCGTGGTTCAGTGGCTAATTGCGGATGCTGGCAAATTCCTGTTTAACGTAAGAAATCCGGAACAGTCTGTCAAAAGTGCTGCGGAAGCAGCGATGCGCGAAGTCATCGGTAAATCTGAATTTAAATCCATTCGTACAGGTGGTCGTGCGCAAATCGCAGCTGATACCAAAGATTTATTACAAGAAATCTTGGATAGTTATGGTGCTGGTATTGCGATTCAATCCGTAAATATTAAGAAGGCAGATCCACCTGCACAGGTCATTGATGCTTTCCGTGATGTACAGGCGGCAAGTGCGGATAAAGAACGCGCAATTAACGAAGCGACAGCTTATAAGAATGAGGTGACAGAAAAAGCCCTTGGTCAAGCAGAGCAAGTTACACGTGCGGCTGAAGCTTATCGTGAAGAAAAAATTGCAGCGGCAACTGGTGATGCATCCCGTTTCCTTCAGGTCTATGAAGAATATAAAGGTTCGGAAGAAATTACCAAACGTCGTATTTATCTTCAAACCATGGAAGAAGTTCTTGGTGGCATGGATAAAGTGTTGATCGAAGAAGGTGAAAATGGCTCAGGCGTACTTCCCTATCTTCCATTGAATGAATTAAAGAAATCTAACTAAGGGGAATGATGATGAAGAAAAGTCCTATTGTATTGATCATTCTCGTTATCGCGATTTTGATCGGTATTATGTCCACCGCGTTCACTGTACGTGAAACTGAAAAGGCTTTGGTGATGCAATTTGGTAATCCTGTTCGCGTTATTGACGAAGCAGGTCTGAATTTCAAAATTCCATTTGTTCAGAATGTTCGTTTCTTTGATAATCGCGTTTTAGATTATGATGCGAATGTACAGGAGATTCCTACATCTGATCAGAAACAGGTATTGGTTGATGCCTATGCCCGTTATCGTATTACAGACCCGCTTCAATTCTTCCAGGCGGTTAACAATGAATTTGCGTTGCGTGCCCGTTTGGATTCAGTGATTTCTCGTTCCTTGCGTGACGTTTTGGGCGAAGTACCTTTGGAAGTTGTTATGACACCAAAACGTGCGGATTTAATGCGCGGATTTACGGACAGAGTAGAAATTGAAGCAAGAAAGTTCGGTATTCAGGTTGTAGATGTACGTATCCGTCGTATTGATTTACCTGAAGAGAACTCTCAAGCGATTTATCGTCGTATGCAAACGCAACGTGAGCAAGAAGCACGTAAGTTCCGTGCGGAAGGTGATAAAGAGTCCCGCCGTATTCGTGCGGAAGCTGATAAAGAACAACGTGTGATTTTGGCGGAAGCGCGCAAGAATGCTGAAATCCTTCGTGGTGAAGGGGATGCGAAAGCACAAGGCATTTATAACGACGCTTATGGCCGTGATGCAGACTTCTTTGACTTCTGGCGTTCTATGCAGGCGATGCAAAAAGGCTTGGGTTCAGAGAGCACAACCTATGTTGGCCCGCCAACAGGTGACTTCTTCCGTTTCTTCGGAGATGAAACCGGTAAAGGTACTCAATAATTCATTGAGCTTTTAAATAAGTGAGAAAGGCAGTCTTTGGGCTGCCTTTTTTATTTTGGTACTTTTGGTATAAGTATTAGCAATATTTCTTTTAAGATAAGGTTCTTCGTAAGAATGGATAATAATGATTTTTGGATAGCGCTGGCGACAGCTGCCGGTTTGGTGTTTGTATTAGAAGGCGCCATCTATGCACTGTTTCCACAACAAATGAAAAATATGATGGTGCAAATTATGTCCATGCCTGCAAGTAACATTCGTAAAGGTGGATTGATCGCGGCTTTTATTGGATGTGCTATCGTATGGTTCATTCGGGGATAAGAGATGAAGATTGGTGAACTGGCAAAAGAAACGGGCGTATCTACGCATACTTTACGCTACTATGAAAAAATAGGTTTGATAGATACTGCCACTAAAGATGCAAGTGGGCATCGTAATTATGGTGCCTTTGAATTGGATTTAATCAATTGGGTTGTATGCCTTAAAAAATCCGGTATGCCGTTAGAAAAAATTAAAACATATGTGGCCGCTTTTAAAACAGGTGATGCGAATAACATGCGTGAAATGTTAGAAGCACATCTTGTGAAGCTGCATAAACAACAAGCCGATATTGAACATTATCTGGATGTGACAGAACGAAAACTCGCTTCTTTAAAAAAATCGACCACCCATTAAATTAACCTGTTGACTTAGAGTATACTCTAACTTGTTAGGCTCCTCTCAAATCAAATTTGAAAGGATAAAATCATGCAAGTTGAAGTAAGTATTGTAAATGCATTCGTGGATAAGGAAAAAGGTGGGAACCCTGCAGGCATCGTATTGCAGGCGGATCAATTCAGCCAGTCTGAGAAACAGGAAATTGCAGCAAAAGCTGCCTTATCTGAAACGGCCTTTGTGAGTAATTCAGATACAGATACATTTAAGTTAGAATTTTTTACTCCATCGCGACAGATTGCCCATTGTGGTCATGCAACAATTGCAACCTTCAATCATTTACTAGATCAAAAGTTGATAGGAGACGGTTTGGCTTCCAAAGAAACAATTGATGGAAGCCGAAAAATTTTAATCAAGGATAGCGTTGTGTATATGGAACAGCTTGCGCCTACATATACGGATATTACACATTTAAAGGATAGAGTGTTAGCCTCTCTTGGCCTGAGTAAAGACGACCTATGCTTTGAGCCTTTATTGGTGAATACTGGAAACAATTTTGTTGTTGTTGGTGTTAAGGATACTTCTATCCTTGAGGCTATTGAACCAAGACAGGATTTGATAGGTGACATATCTGAAGAATTAGATTTGATCGGCTATTATGTGTTCACTCAAACAACTGTGGGTTCTGATCGAGATGCGACTACGCGTATGTTTGCACCACGATTTGCTATTCCCGAAGAGGCCGCGACCGGTATGGCTGCAGGGCCATTGGCGTGCGTTTTACATGACAAGTTGAATATTAGAAAAGATAAGATGTTGATTGAACAGGGGGCATATATGAAACCTGCCTCTCCAAGTCTTATTACAGTTACACTTGATGTAGACGGCGACAATATTGTGTCTTTAATGGCTGGTGGTAAAGCTAAGAAAATGGAAGATATCTTGGTTAATTTAAAATAACATTGTTGTGGCAAAGGGGGATTTCTCCTTTTGCCACTTTTGTGATTTATCCATCACTTTACGCGAAAAACATTTAATTAAGGCTGAAATGCCTTAATTTTGCCCTGAAATGGGTGGAATTATTCACTTTTATGTCATTCTGGCCCGGAGGGCCAAGGTTGCGGTTGAAGTCTTTTGCAAACCCCCCTACATCTTAATGGTAGGCTTGACCGTATAAAGATAACAAAAGCTGATTTAGGAGTGAAAGAAATCATGAAACTTCATCAAGTATTGGACCAACAAGGACAGGTTGACCAATCTGGAAGCATAAAAGGAAATGCAATCATGGCTTTACCACGTGGTATGGTGATGGCGATTTTTACGACTTTGTTTACCGTTGCTTTGGTTGCTAGCAATATGGCTCATGCACGTGGTGCACCAGATGGATTTGCTGACCTCGCAGAACGTTTATTGCCATCTGTTGTAAATATTAAAGCAGTTCAAACATCTGTATCTGCAGAAGATGGACAAGCACAAGGTGGTTTCCAAAGTCCATTTCCGCCAGGTTCACCCTTTAATGAGTTTCTTGAGCAATTCCAAAATCGTGGTGGTGAAGCCCCACAAGCACGCCCGCGTCAATCCGCAGGTTCGGGTTTCATTATTGATTCCGATGGTATTGTGGTTACAAACCACCATGTAATTGATGGTGCGGATGAAGTATATGTCATCTTTAACGGTGAGCGTGAAGAGCATCGTGCCGAGGTTCTTGGTGCCGATCCCGGTGCGGATTTAGCAGTATTAAAGATTAAAGTTGATCGTGACTTGCCTGCTGTGAAATTTGGCGATTCAGATGTTGCCCGTATTGGTGACTGGGTAGTTGCGATAGGTAATCCATGGGGATTAGGTGGTACAGTAACCGCAGGTATTATCTCTGCACGTAGCCGTGACATCGATAGTCAGTCTTTTGTTGATTACATCCAAACCGACGCACCAATTAACCAAGGTAATTCTGGTGGGCCGCTATTTAACATGGATGGCGATGTGATTGGTATTAATACCGCAATTTATTCTCGTACTGGTGGCTCTATTGGCCTAGGTTTCTCTATCCCATCCAATCAAGCTAAAAAGATTGTTCAGCAGTTACAAGATGAAGGTAAGGTTAGCCGTGGATGGTTAGGTGTTTCTATTCAAACCGTAGATGAGGAGATCGCAGAAGGCATGGGCCTTGGTAAAACACGTGGTGCTTTGGTTTCTTCTGTATTTGATGGAAGCCCGGCGTCTGATGCAGGCGTGCAAAATGGTGATGTGATTATCGAATTCAACGATGTTGATGTACCAGATGCAACAAGTTTACGTCGTGCCGTTGCCTCAACTGATGTTGGTAAAGAAGTAGACGTTGTTGTATGGCGTCGTGGAAAGAAAGAAACCTTACAAATCGAACTTGGTGAGCGTAACGAAGCGCAGTTGGCAAGCTTGAGTAATTCCAACGGGAATGTGCCTGAAAGCCCTAATCAGGATCGTCTAGGTATGGCTTTATCTTCCTTAACACCGGAAAATCGTGCTGAATTTGGTGTGCCAGAAGATTTGGAAGGTATCTTAATTAAAGATGTAAAACCCGAGTCTGATGCAGCATTGAAAGGTTTACGTTCCGGTGTCGTGATCGTAGCTGATGCAACAGGGCCAATCAAATCCATCAAGGATCTTGATGAGAAAATTGATCTAGCTGAAGAATATGGTCGTGAAACTGTTTTGTTACATGTTTGGAATGAAGGTGATATGCGTTTTGTTCCTGTGAAAATTGCTACGAAGTAATTAACAAATAAACAGAGTTACTCCTAAGATGAAGGCTGCGTCTTTGACGCGGCCTTTTCTTTTTTTACGAGTCTCTATAGAAGTTAGGCCAATCAAAAAGAAAAATGTTGGGGAAGTTGTTATGAAAGTCTATACCGTTGGTGGTTTGGTAGGTCTTGGACATGGGGCGACACATTGGATTATTGGGGCCTTTTATTTTCTACTTCCTTTCATCGCAGATGACTTAAATCTTTCCTATATAGAAGCAGGGGCTTTCGCCACTATCTTCCAAATTGCTTCTTTTTCAGCAAACATTATTAGCGGGCCTGTTGTCGACATGACAGGGCGCCGCGTTCTTTGGCAGGCAGCATCCTTGCTAATAGGAACCGCAGCCTTATTTTTTGTGAGTGAAGCCGCAGGTTATATCGGATTAGTGATCGCAATGGTGTTTATTGGCGCCACCAATAATCTATGGCATCCGGCAGCCATTTCATATCTATCTAATCGGTTTAGAGATCAACGTGGTTTGGTGCTCTCCCTTCATGCATTAGGGGCGAATATTGGCGATGCAGTCGCACCATTGTTACTTGGGCCTGTGTTGTTGATCATCACGTGGCGTGAAACCGCAGCTTGGGCATCTTTGCCACCTGTTATCGTTGCGATTGCCTTGATCTTGTTTTTAAAACGTAGTCAAAAACAAGAAGCTAAATCAGCTATAACCTCGAAAGAAAGCAAGGTCAGTGGTAGCGATTATATTGATGGCCTTAAAGCGTTATTGAAGAATAAGCTTGTTTTGATTTTGTGCGTTATGTCTGGTTTCAGAAATATGGCGCAACAAGGCCTATTGGTGTTTTTACCACTTTATCTATTGAATGACATGCAACTGTCACCAGAAATGATGGGCGTTGCTTTATTTGCATTCCAAGGCGCTGGTATTTTGGCGGCACCAATTGCGGGAGGTTGGTCTGATAAGGTCGGGCGTCGCCCAGTTGTTATGTCAGGGTTTGGTGTTGACCACGGTGATTTTATTGGGTCTGACATTACTTAATAACCCGATCGCATTTGTTGTTGGTATTTCAATTATGGGCTTTGGGTTATTTGCTATTCGTCCTGTAGTGCATAGCTGGCTTATGGATATGACACCGGATGAAATGGGAGGATCTGCGACCTCATTAATGTTTGGCATTCAATCACTATTGGCGATGATTTCACCGATCATTGGTGGATATCTAGCAGATGAATATGGCTTGATTTCTGCCTTCTATTTCCTAGGTGGCGCAATGCTGATTGCCAATGTGATTGTGATGTTTCTGCCAAACGAAAAGCCTGCTAATTAAACGACAGCGACGAATTCACTTTTGTGGTAGCCTTGGAAATAAAGCAAAGTTGCCATATCACCAAAACGGATATTGAACGCTGCTTTTTCTTTAACAATTGGTTTTCCGTGAAAACCAACGCCCATGCCGGCGGCTTGGATCATATCAAGGTCATTGGCCCCATCGCCAACGCAACATGCAAGTTCGGATGTGATACCAAGTTTGTCGCATAATTCTTCCATCGTATGCTGTTTGCTATCACGTGCAAGAATAGGTTCAATAACATTGCCCGTCAGTGTGTTGTCTTCAATCTCAAAAACATTGGCGCGTGCTTCATTAAAACCAAGCTTTGGTCCGACGATATCGGTTGTAAAAGTGAAACCACCGGAAACCAATGCACAATAAGCCCCATGTTTGACCATGGTTTTCACTGTCACTTCAGCCCCTTCCGTATAAGGGATATCCTCCAATACTTTTGACATGGCATCAGTCGATTGACCTTTTAGCAGGGCAACACGGGTGCGAAGGCTATCGGCAAAGTCCAGCTCACCGCGCATACTGCGTGCGGTGATTTCATTAACTTCTTCGCCAAAACCTAAAATTTCTGCCAGATAATCCAAAGTTTCCAGTTGGATCATGGTGCTATCCATATCGGCAACAAGTAATTTCTTGCGGCGATTTTTATTCTTTTGGATCGCGATATCTGTATTTGTTAGTGCGGAAAGTAACTTTTCTTCTAGCTCATCTTTGCTAGCTGGTTCTGAAGGAATGATTAGGTCACAGGCACGACCTTCATTTAACCAGATGATTTGGCTGTCTAATCCAAGTAAAGACTGGGCTTTCTTCACTTGATCGTTGGTGAGTTGGTTCTCTTTTTTTGCCACAAGCGTAACAGCCCAGCTGGTCATGATTTTATCCTGTCAGAAAATCTTTATAATAGAATTAAAAGGCAGATGCCCAAGATTTGCGGTAGCATATCTTTCAAGGCTTTAGCTGGCAACAAATGATCCTTATCTCATTGCAGTCTATGTAAAGACGGACTAGATTGCGGCTAAAGATAACAAGTAACAAAATTATGTCGGGAAAGAATAATGTCTCAAAAAATCTGGTCTATTTATCTATCTGGTGAAATCCATTCTGATTGGCGGGAACGTCTGATTGATGGTTCTGCAAAGGAAGGTTTACCTGTTGAATTTGTATCGCCTGTAACCGTGCATGATGACAGTGACGATTGTGGTGTGGCTATTTTAGGCGAAGCCCCAAATGATTTCTGGAAAGATCAAATGGGCACTCGTGTGAATGCCATCCGTACACGCAACTTGATCCAGAAATGTGATATGGGGGTTGTTCGCTTTGGTGATAAATATAAGCAATGGAATGCCGCATTTGATGCAGGCTATTTAGCTGCCCTTGGCAAGCCATATGTAACTCTGCACAGTCCAGATATTAATCATCCCCTAAAAGAGGTTGATGGTGCAGCAAATGCAGTTGCAGAAACCCCGGAACAAGTTGTAAAAATCCTAAAATATGTGATTACGGGCGAACTTGATCGCGGTTAAGCATTCTATTGTAAGAGGCAAAAAATCATATGGCGGATATTCTGATCCTTGTTGGGCCAACTGCATCCGGTAAATCTTCCTTGGCGATGGCAATTGCCAAAGAGTTTTCTGGCGATGTCATTAATGCTGACTCAATGCAGGTATATAAGGACTTACGAGTTTTATCCGCCCGTCCCTCTGAAGCAGATGAGGCAGAGGTGCCACATAAGCTTTACGGTGTGTTAGATGCGGATGAAACTTGTTCCGCGGCAAGATGGCGAGATATGGCGGTTGAGGCGATCGAAGAAACGCTGGCCGTAGGACGACTTCCCATCGTCTGTGGTGGGACGGGATTATATATCCAAGCGCTTACTGATGGCCTGAACCAAGTGCCGCCCGTAGACGAAGATACCCGACAAGAAGTGCGTGATCTTCAAGCCCAAGATGTCGCGGCTCTCCATGCTGCACTTAAGGAAGCCGATCCAGATATCGCAGCACAGTTAAATGCCACAGATTCACAACGTATGGCCCGTGCCTTGGAAGTTATTCGATCCACGGGTAAATCCCTATTATGGTGGCAAGCCCAAGCGCCTATATCCACGCCACCTGAAGGATGGACTTTCCATATATTGGCGTTGATCCCGCCGCGTGAGGTTTTATATGACCGATGTAACCGACGTTTTGATTTGATGTTGGAAGAAGGAGCATTGGAAGAGATTACCGAATTGGAAAAAAGAAATCTTCCTGATACTCTGCCTTGTATGCGAGCGTTGGGCGTGCCAGAATTGATTGCCTATACACGTGGTGAGATGAGTATAGAAGACGCAGCAGAAAAGACTCGTATGTTTACCCGCCGCTATGCGAAAAGACAAAACACTTGGATCAAAAATCAGATTATTTCAAAAAAATATATTAATGCGCAATATTCGGAAAAATTACACCCTGAAATTTTTTCATTTATTCGAAAAACGGTCTTGACCGACCCCGAATAGGATCATAATCTGCGCCTCTATTTTGCAGTTGCGAGATTTCGGTTTCAAAATTGTAAAACCTGAGGGTTTATCTCTCTCCCCTACGACCAAAAATAGCCAGATTGGGTTTTAACCCAAGGGGTATTTTTGTCCGAATTAGAGAGTGTTTTTATTAAAATTCCCGTCACATTTCATTTTAGACGGACAGAATAAGAGGTTGAAAAAAGGACATGAGCACAAATGCCATGAGTGGAGCCCAAATCGTCATCCAAGCCTTGAAGGATCAAGGCGTGGAAGTCGTCTTCGGATATCCAGGTGGTGCCGTGCTGCCAATTTATGACGCCCTGTTCCAACAGAACAATATTCGTCACGTATTGGTACGCCATGAACAAGGTGCTGTTCATGCGGCAGAAGGTTACGCCCGTTCTACAGGGAAACCTGGTGTCGTCCTCGTGACCTCCGGTCCTGGTGCAACAAACGCAGTTACGGGTTTGACCGATGCGTTGTTGGACTCTATTCCGATTATCTGTTTGTCCGGTCAGGTGCCAACACAATTGATTGGTAATGATGCGTTTCAGGAATGTGACACAACAGGGATTACCCGTCCTTGTACAAAACATAACTATTTGGTGAAACGTGTTGAAAAACTTGCCCCGACTTTGCATGAGGCATTTTATATCGCAACCCATGGTCGCCCGGGTCCGGTTGTGATCGATATCCCGAAAGATGTGCAGTTTGCAGAAACTGAATATAACGGTCAGGTATCTGCGGAACACAAAACCTATAAGCCAAAAGTGAAGACTGATATCGAAGATATCGAAGAAGCAGTTGATTTGCTTTTGAATGCGAAAAAGCCGATTATCTATGCGGGTGGCGGTGTTATTAATGCAGGACCTGCGGCTTCTCAGTTACTTACTGAATTCACTGAAATGACTAATATTCCGATCACATTGACCTTGATGGGACTTGGTGCGTTTCCTGCGAATAAGCCACAATTCCTTGGTATGTTGGGGATGCATGGGACCTATGAAGCAAACTGGACTATGCATGATTGTGATGTGATGTTGTGTATTGGTGCGCGTTTTGATGACCGTATCACGGGGCGTGTTGATGCATTTTCACCGAACTCCACAAAGATTCATATCGATATTGATCGCAGTTCTATCAATAAAAAACGTTCAGGTTGATTTACCAATCGTTGGCGATGCAGGTCATGCCCTTGAAAGTTTGATCAAAGTTTGGAAATCCAAGCAGAAGAAAGTTGATCAATCTGCGTTGGATGCTTGGTGGAAGCAGATCGATACATGGCGTGCCAAGAAATGTTTGTCTTACAACCAGTCTGATGATGTGATTAAGCCACAATATGCGATTGAACGTCTTTATGAGTTATCTAAAGACAAAGATCCATTGATCACAACCGAGGTTGGCCAGCATCAAATGTGGGCCGCTCAACATTTCCATTTCCAACAACCAAATCGTTGGATGACTTCTGGTGGTTTGGGCACAATGGGTTACGGTTTGCCAGCGGCTGTAGGCACACAAATGGGGAATCCGGGGCGCTTGGTAGTTGATATTTCTGGTGAAGCTTCTTTCTTGATGAATATGCAGGAAATGGGCACTGCGACCCAATATCGTCTGCCTGTAAAGGTATTCATCTTGAATAACCGTTATATGGGGATGGTACGTCAATGGCAGGAATTACTGCATGGCAGTCGTTATTCAGAATCCTATTCTGAAGCTTTACCAGATTTTGCTGGTTTGGCTGAGGCCTTTGGTTGGAAAGGTATTCGTACCAATGATCCAAATGATCTGGATGCAACCATTCAGGAAATGATTGACTATGACGGTCCGGTTCTTTGTGAGATCGGTGTATGTGATCAGGAAAACTGTTATCCGATGATCCCATCAGGTGCAGCGCATAACGATATGTTGTTAGGGCCTGTGGCAGAAGGTGAAGAGGCAATTGGCGACGCGGGTAAAATTTTGGTCTAAGGCTTTGGCTTCAAAGATCAAATTTATCCAGTTACAGAAAAGTTAGATTAAGGAATTAAAAAAATGGCTATGGTTGATAAACGTAAAAACCAACCGGGTTCCGCCTATGATATTGTAATGACCCGCGAAGCAAAGCACCGCCACACATTTGCGGTGATCGTGGATAACGAACCGGGTGTGCTTGCCCGGGTGATCGGTCTGTTTTCCGGTCGAGGATATAATATTGAAAGCTTGACCGTATCTTCTGTGAATGAAGAAGGGACGATTTCTCGTATCAATATTTCTACTAGCGGTACAGCGATGGTGATTGAGCAAATTAAAGCCCAATTAGATCGTTTGGTTCCAATTCATGAGGTGCATGATTTGACCGTTGAAGGTCCGCATGTGGAAAAAGAATTGGCCTTGGTAAAGGTGAAGGCGTCTGAACATAATCGTCGTGAATCTTTGCGTATTGCTGATATCTATAACGCGCGTGTTGCTGATACTACATTGGAAAGTTTTGTTTTTTTGATTGATGGTGATACTGAAAAGGTAAATAGCTTTATCGAATTGATGCGCGCTTTAGGTGATGTAGAAATTTCGCGCTCCGGTGTGGTTTCCATCAGTCGGGGATCTAAGGTGATAGAACTTTAAGAACAAGCAAATGCAAAAATGAATAGAGCCGCTCAAATTTGAGCGGCTTTTTTCTTGAATTTATTTTATTCCGCCGCCACTTGATATTGATGGGACTTGATGAAATAGGCCAAATCTTTGGTTTCGCGATGTGTTAATTCAAAGAATTCGAAACCCGCTTTGTCCTGTCTATGCCAAATTAACTTTGCCCGGCAGGAAACCATCATCTCTCTATTTGCGAGAAAAAAGGTGAAGTCCACATTCATTACTTGATCAATTGTTTCTGGGCGCAACTTTCCTTCAATAGCAAAACCTGAATGGGACAAATCCATAAGGTAATATTGCTTCTTGTTGAGAAAAACCTTCGTGCCATCTAAATAGATACGCACGTCATAGCGTTTCTCATTCTTAAACAAGTTATTTAAAAACAACATGATTGAGAAGTTTTCGCCTGTGTTACAATTATGTGAAATTTCTTATGGAAACAGTTGTTAGCCGATGTTCGTTTCGGCGTAAATAAAATTCGACATGGAATTTAGATGTATTTTTAAATATCTTTCAACTATTTAGTGCAGCATGAATAATTCGATACATACTTTGACGATAATCTTCACGATCTTCACATTTTAAAAGCAAACCCTTAGAGGACATCATCAGAAGAAAAGTTGTATCCTCAGCCTCTTTTTTTGATGAGCATAAATTCTGATGAAATAGAAAGTCACTTATAGATTCTTCAAAATGTGATACATGACGTTCGTTGTTTTTGTTCGTTAATCTTAATCCACGTTCAATGATGTCCCGACCATAGTTCGCCTGATGCAAATGATAGGCATCTCGACCCGCCCATTGCATAAAAGCAGTTAAAAGACAGTCCGTTGGTGAAATGCCTTCTGTATGTAGAGCTTGTTCTGCTTTATATGTGTTTTCTGCAATATAGAGGCGCATTGCCCAATTAAAGGCTTCTTCGTTACTCTCAAACTCTTTGCGGAGACGATCTTTGCAAATTGTTGTTTCTTGCCCAAGGTCCGCTTTTAAAGCGGCCTCATATCCCCTATTTACAAAGAATGTAAGAATCTTTATGTGCTCTGGCATATCAGTCATATTATTAAAATGACTTGTTATTCGGCATTTGAAAAGAAATTTTATTTCTAATTTTATCAAAAAAAATCGATAAAATTGCTTTGTCCTGCGTGGAAAAGGCATTTTTCTATATTTTTTAGGAATCTTGGTTGCATCTATCGCGCGTGGGATATAGAACAGGCGCGGTTTTACTAATTTAAAGCTTCTTCTTATTCAAAAGAGGCGTGTTTCTTAACTTTACAAAGGGAAGTCGGATCATGCGCGTATATTATGACCGTGACGCAGACGTTAACTTGATCAAAGGCAAAAACGTTTTGATCGTAGGCTATGGTAGCCAAGGCCATGCACATGCAATGAACTTGCGTGACAGTGGTGTTGAAAATGTACGTATTGGTTTGCGTGCAGATTCTTCTACTCGTACAAAGGCAGAAGCTTCTGGTTTCACATGCATGACAGCTGCTGAAGGTGCTGCATGGGCAGACGTTGTAATGATGTTGACACCTGATGAACTTCAAGGCGACATCTATGCAGATGATTTGCATGCAAATATGAAAGAAGGCGCTGCTTTGATGTTTGCTCATGGTTTAAACGTTCACTTCAACTTGATTGAGCCACGTGCTGATTTGGATGTATTCATGGTTGCGCCTAAAGGCCCAGGCCACACAGTGCGTTCTGAATATTTAAAAGGTGGTGGTGTTCCAACATTGGTTGCGATCGCACAAGACAAAACAGGTAACGCAATGGACTTGGCGTTGTCCTATGCTTCTGCAAATGGTGGCGGTCGCGCTGGTATCATCGAAACAACATTCAAAGAAGAATGTGAAACTGATTTGTTTGGTGAACAAGTAGTTCTTTGCGGTGGTTTGGTTGAGTTGATCCGAGCTGGTTACGAAACATTGGTTGAAGCGGGTTATGCACCTGAAATGGCTTATTTCGAATGCTTGCATGAAACAAAACTTATCGTAGACTTGATCTACGAAGGTGGTATTGCAAATATGAACTACTCCATCTCCAACACAGCGGAATATGGTGAATATGTAACTGGTCCACGTATCATCACAGCTGAAACAAAAGCAGAGATGAAGCGTGTGTTGGAAGATATCCAAACAGGTAAGTTCACACGTGACTTCATGTTGGAAAACAAAGTTAACCAAGCATCCTTTAAAGCGACACGCCGCTTGAACGACGCACATCCAATTGAAGAAGTTGGTGACCGTTTACGTGCGATGATGCCTTGGATCAGCGAAAATAAAAAAGTGGATAAGGCTGTAAACTAATCCATTCAATTCGCTGAAAGATCTGAAAAGCCCTGCAGAATTTTTGCAGGGCTTTTTTTATTGTTTAGAAAATTTATATTGTA
>NZ_SMMC01000049.1 GCF_009711445.1 Curvivirga aplysinae
ATATAGCCTAACTAGTTTTTTTGTTCAAGCGGGATATGATTAAAGATGAATATATTTAAAAACAAAACCGCAGCCTGTTTCCAAGCTGCGGTTTATAATATTACTTATTTTTTCTTCTAGTTTAATTATGTATTTTCATGTCCGGGTAACCATGCGGTCCCCCATCTTTCACCTAGATCTTCTATCACGGCACTTACATTGGAAACGGTAAGACGGATAGCTTTATCATCTGCAAATTGTAACATTACAAAGCCAGCACCATCCAATTGATCGTCTTTATCAGGCGCAAATGCAATTGTTAATAGAGATAAAATTTGGTCCGTATTTTGTTTGGATAAACCTTTATAGGCAACCGCAGTCACATTATCGAAGCGCAAACCACTATGAGAACGGAAATAGTCACGATCGCCTTCTTGTACCTGATCCCAACAGAACCTATTTAAAACTGCGACAAAGCTTTTCTGTTCCTGACTATAAGATATATCCGCAACAGAAATCAGGGCATCCTGACATAAGGAAGATAATACAGACATATCTTCCAAATTTTGCGCCATCATTTTTAAGGCTTTTGTCATCTTGCCCTCATTTCGCATCAACATGTATCAGGAAGTTTAAGTGCTTCAGATTCAAAGCACAATAGAAGCCTGAAAATTAATCAGGCTCTTTTTCCCGACGAATATTTGCCCCACATGCCGCAAGCTTTTCTTCCAATCGTTCATAGCCACGATCAAGATGATAAATACGGCTTACGATTGTTTCACCTTTTGCAACCAATCCTGCAATAATCAAGGACATAGAGGCACGCAAATCCGTCGCCATCACAGGTGCCCCATTCATCCCGTCCACACCGCGAATCATCGCCGAACGTCCATGTAGATTAATATTCGCCCCCATGCGGGTGAGTTCCGGCACATGCATAAAACGATTTTCAAAAATTGTTTCTGTGACCATGGACGCCCCATCTGTTGTGGTCATCAAGGCCATAATCTGTGCCTGTAAATCGGTCGGGAAGCCCGGATAGGGTTCAGTCATCACATCCGTGCCTGATAATGCCTCACATGACACGCGGAAACCATCTTCGGTTTCTTCAAACTCAACACCGGCCTTTTGTAAGGCTTCGACTGCAGCACCCAAATGATCCAAACGGCCACCAATCAATTCCACATCACCGCGTGTGGCGGCAACTGCCATTGCAAGGCTACCAGCCTCAATTCGGTCTGCCACGACTGAATGCGTACAGCCATGCAGACTATCCACACCTTCAATAATCAATGTGTCAGAGCCAACACCTTCGATCTTTGCCCCCATAGCAATCAGGCAATCGGCTAAATCCGTAATTTCAGGTTCTCGAGCCGCATTGATCAAACGCGTTGTGCCTTTAGCTAGACAAGCTGCCATCATTAAATTCTCTGTCGCCCCAACAGAGACGAATGGGAAAGTCACATCTGCCCCGATCAAACCATCTGGTGCCTTGGCAACAACATAACCTTGGTCCAGTTCGATTTCGGCCCCTAAAGCCTCCAAACCTTTGAGATGAAGATCAACCGGACGGGTGCCGATGGCACATCCTCCCGGCAAGGATACGCGCGCCTCCCCACAACGGGCTAAAATCGGGCCTAACACCAAAATACTTGCACGCATCTTACGAACCAGATCATAAGGCGCGGTTGTATCTGTTATTTCTTTCGCTTGAAGGGTTAGGCAACGACCATACTTGCTTTCACCTTTGCTGCTTTGATCTCCATTCATGGTAATTTGCACACCATGTTGCACTAACAAACGTGCCAAGGTTTCAATATCGGCTAAGCGTGGTAAATTCTGAAACGTAATTGGGTCGGATGTAAGCAAGCTTGCACACATTAACGGAAGGGCTGCGTTTTTCGCACCACCAACCTGAATTTTACCGGATAGGCGATTTCCACCTTGAATGACAATTCTGTCCATTACAATGTCCTAATTGTTTAAACACAAGAAGCGGAAAGTAATCCTCCGCTTCTTACCAACGCCAATAAAGCGTCCTGATTTCAGATAGCTATGCTGAATGGTTTAGAGGCGTGGTAATGTTACGCCTGTCTGTCCCATATATTTACCCGCACGATCTTTATAAGATACTTGGGGTGCCTCATCCCCTTGGAAGAACAAGAACTGGCAAGCACCTTCATTGGCATAAATTTTTGCCGGAAGCGGTGTTGTATTGGAAAACTCCAATGTCACATGACCTTCCCATTCAGGTTCAAGCGGGGTAACATTTACAATAATCCCACAACGGGCATATGTAGATTTACCAAGACAAACAACCAAAGTATCCCGCGGAATACGGAAGTATTCCACCGTACGGGCTAAAACAAAACTATTTGGCGGAATGATACAAACATCTGTCTTACGATTTACAAATGTCTGTTCAGAGAAGTTCTTTGGATCCACAACGGCGTTATCCACATTTGTGAAAATCATAAATTCATCAGAAACCCGTGCATCATAGCCATAGGAAGAAACACCGTAAGAGATAATCCCTTCACGTTTTTGACTATCAACAAATGGTTCGATCATGCCGTGTTCTTCAGCTTGTTGACGAATCCAATGGTCGGGTTTGATTGACATGGCAGTCCCCTTTAGAACTTCTCATATAAATTACTATTTTTTGATTGCGGCAAGAATGCGACGATTCGTAGGTAAGAAACAGGTTTATTACATTTCTTATCTGTTTTTTTAATCGTCTTGATCGGTCTGACGACGTTCGCGGGATTGATCTTTGCGACGGCGCAGATTTTCGCGGAGTTTCGCCGCCATACGTTCCTGACGTTCTTCGGCTTTTGTCTTTTTTGGTTTATCAGACCCTTCGGACATATTTTATACCCTTTTCACACTTTATTTCCTAAAGAATATAGCCGCGCATTTTAAGGATTTGATTGGTGAAAACAAGTGTTAGAATGTTTAGGCCACAACGGACAAATTCACAATTGTGAACTCTTGTGAAATTTCCTCTATCAAGGCTGACACTGCTGGCGTGTTTTGGCGACTATTCCCACGGATCACTTGTACTGTGGCTGGCGGCGTTCCAAATACATCATCCAATACATTCATGTCAGAGGTGATATGTCTTTCACTTAACAGCGACACCCCCATACCAGACCGAATAGCCGATACCATGCCTGTAACACTTGGACATTCCAGTACAATGTTAAAATCGTGATTTTCCGTTAGACCGTTTTCCATCACCCAGCGCTTATAAAAACAATGTTGGTCGAAAGTCATAAGCGGGATTGGTTTGCTTTCATCCAAAATAAAATCTTTTGATTTCACCCAATGGATGTTCAAATCTTCCAGCAGGATATCCTTTGATTTCATATCGCTTTTAAACATCTGCAAGACAGCCAGATCAATCCCCCCTTCTTCCAAATCCTTTGCCAGCAACAAACTTGGCCCGATTTGGGTGTGAACAGATACTTCTGAAAAATGACGAGAAAACCGCCCCAGAATTTGTGACAAACCTTCCAATACATCTTCGGAAAGACCCAGACGGATTTTGCCACTTAAACTACGCCGCGATAATGTCATCAAGGCTTCATCATGTAAGTTTAAAATACGATCCGCATAGGCCAATAAACGCTCACCTGTTTCTGTTAAGATCGCAGCGCCAGCTTTACGGTTTAACAAATTAGCCTCAATAGCCTCTTCCATGCGCCGTAATTTATGACTAACGGCTGATTGGGATAACCCCATCATTTCTGCCGCACGGGTCACTCCGCCATAGCGCACAACGAATTGCAAAGTCCTAAGTGAATCTATTTCCAACCGTCGAGACATATCATATCACCTCACATGACAAATAATAATATATAATTTCAGTATACCTATTTTTGTCATGCATGAAAAGTTTCAATTTAATGATCATTTCTATCTTGCCAGATCGACAGGCCTATGGCATATACGCGCGGTCTTTACGGGATATCTATTCCCCTTTTATATTATGATTTAAAGACAATCGGCCGCGGTAGCTCAGTGGTAGAGCGCACCATTGGTAATGGTGAGGCCGAGAGTTCAATTCTCTCTCGCGGCACCAGTTTTCTTCCTCAGAATATTGTTCAAATTCGTATACGTCGTTTTTCCAAACA
>NZ_SMMC01000117.1 GCF_009711445.1 Curvivirga aplysinae
TGTGTTTAAGGCTTCTAACTCAAGTAACAAAGCAGAATGATCCAATGTTTCATGACCCTTACGAATCAATTCTTCATAAAGACATTTAGTGGTTTGAGTAACTGGAAGATTGATACCATCAATCGCCTCTATTGCTGTGCGTAAGTCTTTTAGTTGTGTTTTACACATAGCACCGGGTTCAAAATTACGCTCTAACATGCGCTTGCCATGTTCCTGTAAAATACGACTATCTGCAAAGCCTCCGCATAATGCTTCTCGGACGGCAGTAGGATTTGCGCCACCAGCTGCGGCAAGAAGCAGGCCTTCCGATATAGCGGCAATGGTATTGCCAACGATCACTTGATTTGCGCATTTGGATAATTGGCCAGTCCCGCTTGGGCCGATATAAGTTGCGCGTCCCATTGCTTTAAAAATAGGTAAAACTTTTTGGAAAATAGTTTCTTCACCACCGCACATGATTGTGAGTGTCGCTTCTGTGGCGCCTTTTGTACCTCCAGATACAGGAGCATCAAGATGGTGAATATTCTTCTCTGCAAGACGCTTTGAATGATCTTGTGCCATGGCTGGTGGAATAGATCCCATATCAATAATAATCGCATTTTTTTGGATTGCGTTAGCATTGCCTTGTGTAAATAAAATATCTTCAACCACGGGCCCATTTTCTAGCATCATAATAATGATATCAGCATTTTTGACAGCATCTGATACCGTTTCACAGATTTTTGCGCCATCTTGCTGCAATGGAGTTGCTTTTGCTTTTGTTCGATTCCAGACAGAAAGATTAAAGCTTGCTTTAAGCAAATTCTGAGACATAGGAAATCCCATAAGACCTGTGCCAAGTAATGCGACTTTTAATGACATGAAACACTCCAAAATTTTTCATAGGGTAGTCAGCAATATCTCTGGTGCAAGTAGAAACTTAGCTGACGAGTATTAGGCTTTGAAAGGTGATACCTTGAAAAGTAACATGCCAGCAATCATGGAACTTACAAAGATCAAAAGACTTACGTTTCCTGTTCCTATTGATGCCAGGGAGGGGCCGGGGCAAATACCTATGGTTCCCCATCCAATACCAAACAAAGCGGAACCCATAATCAATTTTACATTGATGCGCTGTTTTGACGGTATCTGAAAATCAGTTTCACATAATGGATGTTTCAGCTTCTTTACAAAGAACCAAGATATAAACATGGGTAGCATCGCACCACCCATCACGAACAAAAGGGTCGGGTCCCATTCTCCAGCTATATCTAAGAAACCTAGAACCCTTTTTGGATTTACCATGTCGGAAATTGTTAATCCGATACCGAATAAGCTGCCTGCAATCAGTCCAGTAATTAGTCGCATCAAAATTCTCCCATATGATGGTGGGTGATATAGACAGTCAACATAGCGAAAAACATGAAAGTACATGTCGCTATGATTGATCGAATTGATAAACGAGATATCCCGCAAACGCCATGACCACTTGTGCAGCCATTGCCAAGGCGCGTGCCAAAGCCGACCAATAATCCTCCTAAGAGAAGTGCGATCCAGCTATCTGATACGATGATCTCAGATTCCCAAAAAAATCTCATAAAGATAGTTGAGGTAAATATAAGGCCAATGAGAAATGAAACTGAGGACAGGTTTTTAGAATTTGATAGCAGATTACCGAGTATTCCGCTAACACCTGCAATGCGACCATTAAAGAAAAGATAAAAAGCGCTGGCACAACCAATGAGAAGACCACCGATTAGTCCATGTAACCATTCAGTTGGAAAGTTATCCATTATGTTATCCTGTTCACTAGGTATTAAACGTTTTAAAGTAAATCCACGGGGATTTTAATGTAACTACGACCATTCCGCTCTGGGGGTGGCATATGACCTGCCCGCATGTTGATTTGAACAGAAGGAATGATCAGTTTTGGTAGGTTTAATTGTGCATCACGAGAAACACGTATTTGTTGGAATTCTGCTGCGGTTTTAGTGGCAATATGAATGTTAGTATCTCGCTGTTCTTTAACTGAACTTTCCCACCGATATTCATCTCGTTCAGCTGTTTTATAATCATGCCCTGTGAAGATACGTGTGTGATCCGGAAGAGACAAAATTTTATGAATGGATTTAAATAAAGTTGAGGCGCTTCCTCCGGGAAAATCACAACGGGCCGTCCCAAAGTCAGGCATGAAAATTGTGTCCCCTACAAAGGCGCAATCACCAAATACAATTGTTATGCAAGCAGGTGTGTGACCAGGCGTATGAAGAATTTTTCCGTGAATTGACCCTAAAGATAACGCACTTTCTTCATCGAGAAGTCGATCAAATTGACGCCCGTCTTTAGGGAATGTTTTTTCAACACAAAAGATATCGGAAAAGACATCTTGTATGACGGATATTTCTTTTCCTATGGTAGTTAGTCCTCCCAGTTGTTCTTTTAGATATGGGGCTGCGGAAATATGATCCGCATGAATATGTGTTTCCATAATCCATTCAGTTTTTAAACCGTTTTCTTTGATATACTTTATTATTAAATCAGCAGGTGATTTGTCTGTGCGACCAGAAATAGGGTCAAAGCCAAGCACAGAATCTATAATCGCGCATTCTTTTGTATTTGGGTCGTGGGCAACATAGGTAATCGTGAATGTAGGTTCGTCAAAAAACGCCTTCACAATTGGGTTGGGGGTCATGTACTTCATTCCTAGTGGTTTTGACTATGCCCAAACTTATAGAGGGTGACGTAGAAATATGTGACTAAGTCACTTTAATTATGTTGAGATTGTTTTGTTAAGCTTGAAATATCAAGAATATCAATTGCGCCACGGGCTACTTTGATCCAGCCTCGACGTTGGAATTCTTGCAATTGACGACTGATGACCTCACGTACACTACCTAATTCGACGGCCAAATCTTGATGAGTGATGTTCCGTATCTTATTATCCTTGGCGAGTTCTAATAACTTTTGAGCAAGTCTGATATCTATTTTGGTAAAAGTTACGTCCTGAATGAGATGAAATAGCTCAGTTACACGCCTTGAATAGGCAGTAAAAACGAAATGTCGGAACTCCTTAGAATGCGATAGAAGGTCTTCAAAAACAGCACGTGGGAGGGCTGCAACTTTAATATCTGTTTCTGCAAAACCTTCTGCCAAATAATCTTCATAGGCGAGCAGACAAGCAGTTGTTAAAACACAACTTTCACCTGCGTTTACACGATATAGAACGATTTCACGCCCACTGGTTGAAACTTGCTGGACACGAATTGTACCATCGATCAGAAACAATAGTTGATCAGGTGGGGAGCCCGGACCAAATATAATCTGCCCTTTATGTATTGTTTTTATGATTGCCTCTTTCGTAAGGCGATCTTTGAGGCTCGAATCTAGGCGAGATAGGCCGTTAAATTTATCAACCCACATTTCAGTGTGTCTTTCTAAAATTCATCAAGTTTATATGCGTCTGATAAAGCTAAGTTTAACATCTAAATTTTGTTTAATATATTGACAGTTCCGTAACCTGTCATTAGCCATTTTAAGAGGAAATTGAATTAGGAAAAATAAGGGGTTTGCGATGCCATCGGCGAAAGAGATTAAGATTTATGCAAAAGAAAATAATCTTTCTAATGCAGAGGCTCGTAAAATTTTATTGTCGGAAGAAGTAAATATTTTAGCCAAGCCTGTTGTTGAAGAAGAAATAGAGACAACGGGGCAACAACTAAGAGAGCTTGCACGCAGAGAAGGAACAATTGCGTTGGGCCTCGTTGTTGAAAAACGCGGGAGTGGCAAACCCTCTAAAGGAATGCCAAAACTTAATAAAAAATCTCCGATTTTTCGGGTAGATGTAACCTTGGCAGAAATAGAACAATTAGCGCAATCGGCACAAATGGCTATGCCGGGGGTGATGATGGATGATTTTGCCTATATTTTAGGGGATGGGCTAAAAGAAGGCGCACATCTTGAAAATGGGGAGCAATTTGCTGCCGCACTTTGTGGATATTTTGTGCATACAGAGGGATATCACTTGATCAAAGAAAATAGCGGAAATCCCGATTTTCAAGGTGCAATTATTCGCGTGATTTCTTATAAAGATGGTTATGTTATCCGGCCTGCTGATTATATTCGCAGCTATGAACACGTTGATAAAAGTTTTACTGAGATGAAAATCCAATAAGCATAATTTACTTTGCTTTCAGACTTGCCGGAATTTCTTGAAAGTTTGGTAAATGCTTTTCAAGCCATATCTTTAACGGCTCCATCAATGGATTTTCCAAATGTTTGGCAAGTAATGCGCATACGCGTGGAATATGTTGCAGATAGACATCCTTTCCATCGCGTTTATATAAGCGACTAAAGATACCGATAACCTTAGCATGACGTTGAGCTGCTAGGAAATTATACCAGTTCATAAATTGATCGCGATTGGTGCCAAAGGCTTTGTCAAAATACAAATCAAGCATTTGGTTTTGAAGCTCTTGAGTGATATCTCGGCGGGCATCCTCCAATAGAGACATTAAATCATAAGCTGGATGCCCTAATAGGGCATCTTGAAAGTCTAGCAAGCCGACTTGCGCATATGTACTCCGATCTTCAAGTAGCATTAAATTATCTACATGGAAGTCTCGTAAAACGATCGTGTTTTTTGCGGGTGGCAAATTGTTATACATCTCTGCCCATGCGTCACGATATGTTTCGATTTCATTTTCTTGTGCTTTATGTCCTCGATGTTCAGGTAAATACCACTCTATTAACAAATCAGCTTCTTGTTGAAGGATGTCTTGAGAATAAGAAGGAATGGAAAGAAAACCGGCTTCGGGAGAATTATGGAGAGCAACTAGTAAATGAGTTGCAGCACGATACAGTTTTGTTTCACTTGTTCCGTTATTTAATAGATTTGTGAAAGTCCCATCGCCAAAATCTTCCAGTAAAAGAAAACCATCATCTTCATCCCGCTCAAGAATCTTGGGCGCTGAGAAACCTAGATTATTTAAATGATCAGAGATCATAATGAATGGAGCTGTATCTTCATGTTCCGGTGGGGCGTCCATTAGCATGGCTGACTGATCATTTTGTTCTAACCGAATATAGCGCCGGAAGGATGCATCGGCTGCTAGAGGAAAACGTTTTGCATTTCCCCATCCTGTGCGAGCGATAAAAACATCCATTGCTTTCTGGCGAATGGCAGGGTCAAGAATATCAGTCATATGTTGATAGGCCCATGTGATAATGTCTGTGAAGACTTGTTAAAGAAAGACGAATATCTCTATAGTCTGATTCTGTGCTCTGTGGGAAGGTATATCCCCGTATCCAAAAGGAAACATGACTTGTTCTTTTATTTGTCCAAGATCTTTTATTTTCTATTAAATCCGATCAATGTATTTTTAATATTGATGCTGGTTTCTGTGATTTTTGCATGGATGAATTGGTTCAAGCTTGCACGCGGGCTCATGACAGTAATAGTGACTTTAGCCTTATTGATTACTGTGTTCCCGATAGGGACTTGGGGGCGAATTCATTTGGAACAACGATTCCCGCCTCCGGCTATTTTACCTGCTGATGTGGATGGTATTCTTGTTTTGGGCGGTGCAGTAAATCCGGCATTAAGTGCAGAATATCAACAACTCATTTTACAAAGTAATATTGAGCGGCTTTTTGCTTTTGCCGAATTAATAGAACATTACCCTCAGGCAAAGGCGGTTTACAGCGGCGGGTCTGGCAGTTTGTTTTCGCAGGAATATAAGGAGGCCACACTAGCTAGGGATGTGCTGGAAAAGTTACATATTCCCGCGAGCAAAATTTTAATAGAAGACCAGTCGCGTAATACTTATGAAAACATCAAATTATCGAAGAAATTAGTCAAACCTGAGCCCGGTGAAACATGGATACTGGTGACATCTGCTGCCCATATGCCGCGGGCAATTGGAATTGCAAGACATTTGGATTGGAAGTTTATCCCTTTCCCTGTTGATTATAATTTCGGTAAAGAAATGGTAATTTCTTTGCAATTTCAATTTTATAAAGGAGCTGGAGATTTGTACTCGGCTCTTTATGAGTTTATCGGATTGCTTATGTATAAGCTGACAGATAAGACCGGGGAGCTTTATCCGGCGCCCATAAGAGAAAACGACGATAAAGGAACAGGTTAATGACGATTGCTTTACTTACATCAAATGAAGACCCTGCTGAATGGAAGCAAGAAGTTGAAAAGCAATTAGGTGAGGAAATTCAGGTTTGGCCTGAAATCGAAAACCGCGAAGCTGTGGAATATGTTCTCGCTTCTGCGCCACCCAAGGGAGCGATAGCCAACTTACCAAATGTTAAAGCTGTGCAATCATTATGGGCAGGTATTGAACATATTACATCTGATCCGGACTTCCCCAAACATTTGCCTATTATCCGCATGGTCGATATTGGGTTAACTGAAGGAATGCAGGATTATGTCTTAGGACATGTGATGTTACATCACCTAAATACCATTCGATATATAAATGCCCAAAAGAAAAAACACTGGGACCCGATTGATCCGCCGCTTGCACGTCAGCGCAAAGTTGCCATGCTTGGGCTTGGAAAATTGGGAGAAGCTTGTGCACAGACGCTTCGTCAGGCAGGCTTTCAGGTTTTAGGATGGAGCCGTAGTCAAAAGGAAATTGACGGTATTCAGTGTTATTCGGGAGATGTGGGCTTAAAAACAGTACTCTCTGAAGCGAGTATCTTGGTTAATTTATTACCAAATACACCTGCGACAATAAAGCTTTTAGATGCCGAGAAATTATCCTGGATGCCAAAAGGGGCCTCAATAGTGAATCCAGGTCGCGGGACAATTTTTGATGATGATGCCTTGGTAAATGCCTTGAAGTCAGATGCTTTATCAGCAGTAACTTTGGATGTGTTTTGGGAGGAGCCTCTTCCAAAGGATCATCCATTTTGGGGGATGGATAATGTGTTGATTACGCCGCATATCGCGAGTGTGACGCGTGTTGATACAGGGGCTGAGACAGCCATCGCTAATCTTAAACATTTACGTGCAGGAAAAGATATCGAGGACTTAGAGGGTGTCGTGAATCCTGAATTGGGATATTAATAGACAATTAACATGGAGGATAGTTTTAAGCTATCCTTCTTAATTTTAATTCGATACGTCAGACACACCAAAGGGCTCACAGAATATGTCTGTAAGCTTAAAGATATAAATAGAAGCGATTTTTTAAGCGTATGTATCTACAACACGGCCACGGCCACCTGTCGCAGCAGGGCTGGGTGTGTTGGTTACATCTGCAATCATTTCTACGATTTGTTCTTCTGCTTCCACTGCTTTCTTAATCGCAGAGATTGAGGTCGCATGCCCCATTGAAGCCTTGGTCGCTTGGACCGCTGTGGATATTTCCATATCAATTTCGACCTTTCTGGTCGCCTTTCCTTGTTAATAGTACAGGCTATTTCTGCCTAACATCTAAGGTCAGCTTTCTGCTGATAAAATTAACTATACCATGAAATTAAAGAAAGTGAAGCGTGAAATATTATTTCATTCAACGTGAGTGCCATTCTGCGATACGATCGACAATTGCTGCATATAGCTTTTGAACGCCGGGGCTTGTCTTATAGGCACGTAACGACCCATGTAACAAGCCTGCCCCGATGTAAAGATGAGATTCAACACCAGCATCTTTCAGCATATCGTGATAAAGAATAGCATCATCCCGTAAAGGGTCATGTTCAACTGGTAAAAGCATCGTTGGGGGAAGATTTTCTTTGTTTTTTGCATAAGCAGGACGTGCAGAATCTGGTGCGTTTTTACGACCGCCATATACAATTTCACTATATTGTTCGATGTCTGATTTTGTGAGAAGAGGAGCCTCAGCTTCGGTTTTATAGGAGTCGGTCGTCATATCAAACCCAAGGCTAGGATAGATCAGAATTTGTCCCAACGGCATAGTTTCACTGTTCTGATCCGCTAGATATTGTGACATACAAGCGGACATATGACCACCAGCGCTGTCACCGCATAAGATGATATTCTCAGCTTTGAAGCCGTGGTCATTGGCATTTTCTAGACACCATTTCCATGCAAGACGTGCCGCTTCTTCGATTTCCTGATAGCTAGCGGCAGGCGCTAATGGATAATCGACCGACAAAAGTGATATTTGCGTTTCATTACATAGCCATGCAGTAAAACCGTCATGGCTATCCGGGTTCCCTACAACATATCCGCCACCATGGAAAAACAGAATCAAATGTTCAGAAAGGCTATCTTCCTTGGTATAAAGACGCGCAGGCACCGATTGTTTACCTACGATTAAGTCAAAATCCTTTGCGGTGACACCGTCTGGGCGAGGTGGAGTAAATGCCTTTACATAATTTTCATAAATTGATTTTTGTTCTTCTGGGCTACGTAAAGCTGTATCTTCTGGATAAAGGCGATTTGTTTCTGCTACGAAATCCAGCATTTCTTTTTCAATTGTCATGAAGTTTCTTTCTGTTCATCTAATCAATTAAGGATTGATAGGTAAGTGCACGTAATTCTTTACGTAGTGGGTAGTGACTGCTTGGGAGTAGTTGGGTTAAAAACATCACGATCATATCTTCTTTGGGATCAACCCAGAATACCGTCGATGCCGCCCCACCCCAGCCATAATCACCGATACTGCCACTCAATCCTGCAAGGTTTGGATTTAGCATGGACCAGACACCTAGTCCAAATCCCACCCCTTTAAAGGACACTTCGCTAAAGACGGGTTGCCCCATGGAGGCAAGGTCGCCGGGTAAATGGTTTGTTGTCATTTGATCAATTGTTCTGGGGCCAAGAATACGGCCTTCTTGCAGTTTTCCTTGTTGGCGCATCATATCTGCAAATTTTAAGTAATCTGAAGCTGTTGAGAGTAAACCGCCGCCACCGGACAGGCATTTTACATTTCCTTCCAGATATTCTGTATTGATTGCATTTTCATATAGTTGCAGACCATTTTCCGAGGTCGGAACATAAAGAGAGGCAAGCCGATCTTGTTTGGCAGGCGAAATGTCAAAAGCTGTATCTGTCATTCCGAGAGGTTGGAATATATTTTCTTCGAAATATCTATCCAATGTTTTGCCTGATATAACCTCTACCAATATTCCTAGAATATCGGTGTTAATACCATAATTCCATTTTGTACCGGGTTCGAACTGTAAGGGTAAATCAGCAACGCGTTTTAAGACTTCTCGGTTGGTTCCGTGAGTTGGGTCAAAATCTGTTTTTCTCTCAATATAAGCATCAGAGAGTAAGTCGTTGTTAAACCCATAAGTAAAGCCAGCCGTATGCAAGAAAAGGTCGTGGATCGTAACCTTGTTTTTTGATGGTATGCAGTCATTTAGGGATGTTGCTTCAGGAAGCAGGACATTCATGTTTTTGAGTTCGGGCAAGTATTGCTCAACTGGATCATCTAAATGAAACAACCCTTTTTCATATAACTGCATCATCGCAACAGATGTAATAGGTTTGGTCATGGAATAGAAACGCAGTATGGTTTCAAAATCCCAATTCTGATTGGTATCGATATCCTTTTTGCCTATTGAATTTGCATAAGCAAGTTGTCCCTTACGGGTAACAATGGTGGTCGCACCTGCCAATTTACCCGCATCAATATATCGATGCATCCAATCAGTGATTCTCTGAAGGCGCTTAGGGCAAAATCCTAATTTTAGAGGGTCGTTAACTGCTTGCATTGAATTACCCTTCATTTTCAATCGCTTTATTAGCTAAATTATTATTCAATTTGTAAATTTTGCAAATGAAGAAAAGAAGGGTATTGCACAAAAAAAGAGAGCTGCCCAAAATAGACAGCTCAGTTGAACAGGGGTTTAAAGGTACTACCCAACACTTGGGGAAAGGCTCTAGGGTTTAGGGGGAAGTCGAGCCTGTCGGGTAGTATGTTTTCTATATGGTTAGTATACGACAAATTTACACCCTTAGATGACTAAAAAAGATGTTTTTTTTAATCACAGATTTGTGAGAATGTTCTAAGCCCGTATAAATATTGAAAAATAAGATCAAAAAAATAGAGCCGCCAGCATATGCGGGCAGCTCAGTTGAACAGGGGTCTAAGAGTGTCACCTGATCCAATGAAGAAGGGTAGGGTTTGGATCTTGGGGTAGACACATACTTTATATATTCAAAACAGTTAATGTAGGGTTAACAAAATCAAAAAAAAATAGAAATTTTCTAAAAAACTTTCATCGACCTTACTGTTTTATGGCTATTGAGCGGTCCAGCCACCGTCCACTGGCAGCTCAGCGCCTGTCATCTGATTTGCGGCAGGACTACATAGGAAAAGTACCAAATTTGCTAAATCTTCAGTTTTAACAAAATTCATGGAGGGTTGTTTTTCACGCAGAATATCTTTTTCTGCTTCATCTTTTGAAACATTAAGTTTATCAGCGCGAATTTTAATTTGTTCATCGATTAATTCTGTATGAACCCAGCCCGGGCAAATCGCATTACATGTGATATTATCTTGTGCAGTTTCCAGCGCCACAACTTTGGTCATACCAACAACGCCATGTTTTGCTGCGACATAAGCGGCTTTATGTACGCTTCCTACTAAACCATGGACAGAAGCAGTATTAATAATACGTCCCCAATCAGCTTTTCGCATATGCGGAACAGCCGCCTTCATCGTGTGAAAGACGGATGAAAGGTTAATTGCTATAATATCATCCCAATCTTCTTCTGGGAAATCTTCAATGGGGTGCACACGTTGAATGCCTGCATTATTGATCAGGATATTCAGGCCGCCAAATGTATCTACAGTTTTTTGAATAAGTGTACGGATTTCTTCTGGTTTTGCCATATTTGCTGAATTGTAAGAAACCTTAACATTATGGTCTTTTTCCATAGAAGCACGTATTTGTTCTATTTTTTCTTCGTCGCCAAAGCCATTCAGCATAACATTACAGCCCTGCGCTGCTAAGCCTTTTGCCATAGCTAAACCAATACCACTTGTGGAACCGGTAACAACGGCAACTTTATTTTTTAAATCAATCATGAATTTCCCCTAATGACCTTTTCATCGAATTATTTATAGATTTGGCAGCATTTTAAGATGCGTTTTTGCAGATGGCTACAGACATTTTCATTTATCAATGTGCAAAATTGAACAATGACTTGTTAACTCCTTTATTGGGGGGACGCATATATCTTGCTCAACTTTCTAAGACAGGATAAGACAGAAAAAACAAATCTAACAGGAGCAAAAAATGCCAAGACAAACTGAAGTTATTCCTCTGCTTTCACCAAGCCCCGGTAGCCAACGAGAGTTGATTGTACATCGTTATGGTGAAAAGGGGAAAGGCAAGAAGGTTTATATTCAGGCAGCGCTCCACGCGGATGAATGGCCGGGTTTAATGGCGGCGCATCATCTTATTCCCCTGCTGGATGAAGCCGATGCTGCGGGTGATATTCAAGGTGAAATTATTGTTGTGCCTTATGCAAACCCGATTGGCATGGCACAGCGTATCAATGGGAAAGTTGCTGGACGCTATTCTTTTGACGGCAGTGGAAATTTTAACCGTAATTGGGCGGATCTTGTTTCAGGCGCAGCTCCCTTGTTGAAAGGTAATTTGACAGGCAATGTCGAAGAAGATGTCGAAAAGGTACGTGCAGCGTTCCGTGAGGTCGTTTCCCATCAATCTTGCCGGACAGAAGTTGACGAGTTACGCATGATACTCATGAATCTGTCTTGTGATGCGGATTTTGTTTTAGATCTTCATTGCGATGGAGAAGCAGAATTACATGTCTATGCAAATCAGCAACATGAAGATGAGGCTTACGCGCTCTGTCAGGATTTGGATTCGCCTGTTTTGTTGATTGAAACCGAAGCTGGCGGAGGCCCGTTTGATGAGGCGAATTCCTCTCCTTGGTGGCGCCTAAAGGAGGTGTTACCAGAAGCCTCTCATTTACCACCTGTATGCTGTGCGGTGACTGTTGAATTTCGTGGATTAAATGATATTTCCGATGAGCTTGGTCGTAAAGATGCACAAGGTTTAATAAGTTTCTTACGTAGAATGGATATCATTGCAGGTAAGCCGGCACCGCAAAGAAATGAAGTGCAGGTTTCTTTCTTACATGCAACAGATGTTCTACATGCCCCGATTGGTGGTTTGGTGAGCTATCAGGTTGAACTAGGTGAGCAGGTCAAGAAGGGGGACTTGATCGCTGTCGTGATTGATATTGCGGCTCAAAATCCGATGGAAGGACGCCATGAAGTACATAGTCGCGCCAATGGTCGTTATTTTGCCCAGATGTCAGAAAGACTTGTGCGTCCAGGTGAGAGTATCGCAAAAGTCGCAGGCCAAGAAATCTTAGCACATCGTGCTGAAGGCAACTTATTAGAGGCCTGATTTTGTAATAAAATCAGAATATTACAATTTTTTTGAAAGCGAGGCATCTAATGTCTCGCTTTTTTCGTACAATTTTTAAGAAAAACATTAC
>NZ_SMMC01000109.1:0-6472 GCF_009711445.1 Curvivirga aplysinae
ATAAAAGTCTATATTTTATATATGTTTTTTGGATTTTTTGGGATTGTATCGGATTAGATTCTGGCGGAGGCGAGGGGGAGTCATATTTTGCACATTAAATGTTTAATATTATTGCATTTATAGACTAGAGACTTTCAAACACACCCCCAAATGTACCCCAATTTCGTAACCATCCCCGAATTAAGCAATGCCACTTACGATCACAATTCACTGATTTTTAATCTGTCTTGCCTAATCCAAAACATTCTATTGAGGTAAGTTGTTAGCCCTATACCATTCATCAAAGTAGGCTGACATCGAGGAACTAGCATCAATCGTTATATGATTTCTATCATATACAATCACATTGCCATTTTCATTTGCAAAATCACATACTTCTCTAGGGCAGAAAAATTCGAACGCGTCCAGAATTTTAACATTAGAAAATTGAACCTGAAGCCTTTTAAGCATAGCTAATTCATCCACATCTCTCTTCTTGGGATAAGCACATTTGTCATATTTCCCTTCGCCACCTGACAAAGCGTCTCTAACTATACATTGTGCTTCAATGAATTGCGGCTTAGGAGGAGTGGTAACCAATATAATTTCAGTTGAAACACCCAATCTATTAATAAATCGACCAAACCTTTCTTCCATATCTAAATAGTAATCGGCCTCACTAACATGAGATATAGAAGGATAACGTGGATCCGTTTTTCCATTCCTAAAGTGATTATTAAAGGAAGCCCCCAAAAATACGACCTTATTACGATATAATCCATCTAGCTTAGTGTTATTGATAACATCCAATCCAAACTGTAATATCTCTTGCTCTTCGCTAAAAAAACTTGGAAAAAATGAAGACCCATTCCAAGTTGATACCATCAAATCAAAATCCAGGCTAGATCGCATTAGCATAGGCAAATACTGATCAGCAAAACTGTCACCAAAAACATATACTAAAGTGTTTGCCCCACGGTCCATTAGGCAGTTCCCAAAATAATAATTCTCGACTAACTCCCCTTGGTGACACGCTCTAACCTTCCCAAGAAACTCAAAATCTCGCAAATTTTCAAAGGAGCGTTTTTGCTGAGCGTATATATTTGCAACTATATTATAAGACTTAGACAAATCAGCGATTTCAATAATAGAAGCCCTAATTCCATTCCTGACTGTGGAGGGGCCAGTTATATAAACAAAGAAGCCTAATAAAATAACAGCTACTGGTGAGTACTTCACCGCAAAACTCAATTTTGAAGCAAAAGTTTTTGATTTTCTAAATGGTTGCTCAACGAAATGGTAAGTCACTATCGATAACGAATAAGTTACCAAAAACGATACAACAGCAAAAGCCAAACCAGAGAGATACAAATAAGATACATATATTACAGGCAAATGCCAAAGATACGTAGAGTATGAAATGTTACCAAGATAAACCAAAACCCTTGTTTTCAACACTCTCAAAAATGCACCACCATTCCCAAATTCGGACTTCTTTATTATTAAAGCTGTTAACAAACACGATACGATTACAGCAAAACGATCATTTGTATCCACAACATCAACAAACCGACTGAGAACTAACAAAATCAATATTGCACAGATCGAAATAGTGATTTTAGGTTTAGCCAAATATAAAAAATAAGTTAAACAACCTATTCCGAGCTCCCACAAACGGGCCATCGGAATGTAGAAGTTTCCTACAATTTTATTCGGAAAGAACATAAAACACACCAGCGATGTGAGCATCATCAGGACTAGAAGTATAGAAACAAACTTTGAATTAATTCCTCTTTTTCTCAAAAAAAGTAATAGTAAAATCGGATACAAAAGGTAAAATTGCTCTTCGACCCCTAATGACCATGTGTGCAAAAAGGGTTGAATTATATGTTGTTCAAAATAATTATCGCCTTGGCTAAAAAAATAGAAATTAGAAATACCCAATAACGCGTACACCGATGAAACTATTTGAGCTTCGAACTCTTCTGGCATTCCTAAAAAAGAAAAAACTATTAAAGAAGTGAAAACAACGCATATTAAAACTGGCACCAGCCGTTTGATACGTTTCACATAAAACTGTAGTAAACTAATACGATAAGTCGAGCGATACTCTGAAACTAATGACTTAGTAATAACATACCCGGAAATAACAAAGAAAATATCTACGCCTATGTATCCAAAGTTGAAATAATTAGGTTCTAAATGGAAAAGTATCACTAAAAGTACAGCAATAGCCCGAAGGCCAGCTACAACCGGATTGAATTGGTCCGTAATAGTGTTTTGCAATTCTTTAATACCCCGAATAGCTAGATGATTATCTTTAATAAATCCGAAAATAGATTTTCAAGCATAGAGATGCAACCTGATTGGTGTATTTCTAGTTAAAATTTAACAGATTATTTGTAGTATTATCTCAACGCGCTTCGAAATGCATGAAGCCATATCTCAGCAAATTAAATCGGCGACTAAACTGACAAATGAAAAATGTATCATTCACAAATAACCCCTTTTTCCTGAGATAGCAGTGCTTTTCCTTGCTCATAACTAGAAAGCTGTCCATAGCTGTTTAAGGTCGTGTCGATGGATGAGTGACCTAAGTTTTGCCGTACAGCGTTTAGAAAGGCAGGGCTTTGGGTTTGGGCGTATCTGGCGATTGTATGGCGGAAGCTGTGGGGATTGAGATATTCATAACCAGCGCCAGTAAAGGCTTTCTTGAATATCTCCCTAATTGTCGTATTGGATTTTATAGGCTTGAAAGTCGTTTTCTGATCTAAAAGGTTTCTTGTATTAAAGCGATTATCAATAACGGGAAAGAATGGATCGCTTTCCCTAGAACCCTTTTTGATGAGAATATCCCGCCAAGCTAGAACAGATTCTAAAATATCATCCGGCAAGGGCAAACAATAAACGATCCGGCTTTTAGCAAATTTAGTTTCCATATCGCGGGAATTTGCATCAATGAACCATCGCCCGTTTTCATTGATCAGGTTTCTGATCTTTACTGTTCGCAATTCTGATATACGAAGGGTGCATAGGGCTTGCAACCCAATCAAAGCCCGATCCCGTTTATCCTTTTCTGTTTTGTCAGGCATCTTTCTAATCGTCTCTATGATCTGATCAAAGCTATATGACTTTTTGTAGGCGCTGGCTTTAGCTTGGCGTCGCTGGTTACGAGATAAACTGAGATATTCAACATGATTGTAATTTAGCTTGCTGCGATAGCCCTTTTGCCTTTCCAGCCAATTCAAAAAATCCTTCAAATATCTTAAAGCATTGATAATAGTTGAATAGGATTTTTGGGCCTTTGTCAGAAAATTGATATAACTATCCGCCAGTTTCTCATTAAAACTTTCAAAGCCTTTAAATGAAATGAAAGCTTCAAATTGACGAATATTTTTTATGCTTTCAATAATCGTTTTTTCATCCCGTTGGCCGATACGGGCTAAATGTTTTCGATATCGATATTTCATGCGCTCATTCACAGCGTTAAACTTGTCTTGGTTTGGAAGTTTTTTCTTAATGGTCATGAGAATAATTCCCCTTGATTTTGAGACTCATTTGTCCTGTCCTTTTCTTGGTTAGACAAGTGAGTCTCTATGGGGAAGGTTTCAGCATCATATAATTGCGAAACGTCACCCAGTTGAAAGATACGGCGGAGAGCCTGATAATCATCAAGTTTGTAGGTTTTGTTCATTCTGGTTTTGCAGCATTGGCAAATTGCGCTGGCTTGTAAGTGGCTAGCCTTGTGAATTACAGAAACTTTCTTCTGAAATGGCATTCGGGCATCCTTACAACTCATGCAATAAAACTGATCAAAAGCAGTTTTCGTCTTGCCTTTGTCATTTTGCTTTTTCAGATAAGCGATCAAGTCATAGCCATAAATCAAGGTAGGCTTTTTATTGTCTATGACCTTTAAGCCTTCTTTGATCCATTTGCGAATGGTTTGCTGATGAAGCTTGGTATCTGAAAATAAATCACAGATTCCTTCCAAATCATAAGACCACCAGTAACGAACCCGATTATGTGGATAAAGCCGCTTAGCCATGATGAATAAGGGCCCGATTAAACTTCAGGATGATGATCTAGGATAAGCTGGCGTATATCTTCTACCCGCCAAGCAGAGATACGATCCCCAAGCTTCACGGGCTTTGGATAGCGCCCTTCTTTGATCCCCGACCACCAAGTCGATTTACTGACAGGAAAGAATTTTAAAACGTCTGGCAGACGTAAGAAACCAGTTTCAGGAAGTGTTACTTTTTGCATAGCTGTTTACCTTCATGCAGTTGAACATGAAGAAAAGCTATATTGTTCTTTTAGAAATGTGGGCGAATTCGGTTTAGTTCAAACCTAATTCGGTTTATTCCTCCTCATTTAAAGCGTCTTGTGGGAGTAAATCTGAAGCTTCTTTAAGCCATTTTCTAATGGTATCAGGATCAACAGAGATACCACAATTAGCCAAATCGCTCACAATATCACTAGAAGCCCTACTCCTCGCTTGCTTTGGATTATATCCATACTGCTCAACAGCCATCCCAATTATCATTTTTAATAAAGTATTCTTTTCCCGAGTATGCAGAGGCTTCTCAATTTTTTTAGTTTCAATGTTTTTCTGCCGGCCTTGAAAAAGACTTGCCTTTTCTTTCTCTAGCTCGTCAATCCTAAGCTTTAAAATTAACATTTGCTTATCAAAAGACAGCCCATCACTTTCATGTTTACCGTTTTCCAATTCAAACCGTTTAAGCTTAATTGCCTTCAAAGCTTCATCAATAAGATCATCTTCGTTTAAAAGATATTCTTGCCACCAATCCCCAGAAATATCGATCTCACGATCATCAAGCCACACAGCAAGTTTTCTCATATTGATATACGTCCTGTTAGGATCAATCTCTTCTTTTTCTGTATACCTTATCAATTTCGCCTTTAATGTCTTTCGCTCAATTCCAAGCAAAAACATTTTCTTAAACTTCTCTATTTCTGCTTGCAGTGATTGATCATATTTATCATCATAAATAGAATAGCTGTCTTCATAAGACAAAAAATCATCGATGGATTCAAACTGGCCTTGGAAAAGCATGATACGTGAAACCATAGTAGCAGCCTCAGAAACAGGATGACAAAAAATTCCAAAATTAGGCAACCTATACAAGTCGTAGTTTGAATCTAAATCTATATCAAAATAGTGCTTTCCTAACATAATTCCCCCTCTATTTTAGCCCGTTTTTCTCTAAATAATCGGCCCATTGTTGCATCATAATTTTACGATCATCCAAAAAAGCGGCACGATCATAGGCTTTATCCATTTTATTCTGTGGCGCATGGGCGAGTTGACGATCAACTACCTCATGCCTCCACCCGAGCTCCTGTTTGATGGTACTCATAGCCAGTGCCCGAAAGCCATGCCCTGCCATGCGCCCTTTATAGCCCATGCGTTTAATCGCCCCTAATATGGTATTATTGCTCATAGGGGTCATAGGGCGCACAATACTGGGGAATACATGTTCGCGTTGCCCGGATAGCTTCTTCTGCTCTTCCAAGATAGCCACAACCTGAGAGGACAGAGGAACGATATGTTCCTTTTTCATCTTCATTCGATGGGCAGGGATCGTCCATTGATTGATCGTGAAATCAAATTCTTCCCATTTAGCATTAATCAATTCGCTGGTTCTGACAAAAGTAAGCATCATCATTTTGAGGGCGTTTCGGGTTCCCGGATAAAGCCGCGCATTATTAAAATTCAGGGCATGTATAAAATCTGGGATATCTCTTGTATCCAGTGCCGCAAAATGCCCCTTGATTTGAGGTTTCAAAGCATCCCGAATATCAGCCGATGGATCACGGGATAAAATCCCCGTAGCAATGGCATAGCGGAAAATTTCCCCGCATTTTTGAAGCTGTCTTTTCGCTAATTCTTGCGCTCCGCGTTTCTCAATCTTGCGGATCACCTGCAAAAGTAACGGTGGTTCTATATCTTTGATGGGGTAGCGACCTAAGTCAGGAAAAATATCTTGTTCAAGGCGATTTAAGATTTCTGCCGCGTAACGAGGATTCCAACGTTCTCTTCTGTTTGCGTGCCATTCACGGGCGACTGCCTCAAAGCTATTGCCTTGATCAATCTGTTTTTGCAGTTTTTCTTTTTTTCGCTCTTGAGATGGATCTATGTCATCCGCTATCAAAATACGAGCAAGGCGACGTTTTTCTCGCGCCTCTGCCAAAGTTACTTCTGGATAAACACCGAAAGAAATACGTTTCTCTTTATTATGAATGCGATATTTCAAACGCCAATATTTGCTACCAGCCGGAGTGATCTCCAGATACATCCCTTGCCCATCTGCAACTTTATAGGTTTTCTCTTTTGGCTTTGCAGCTTTAATTTTCGCATCTGTCAATTTCATTTGGGGGCAACTCCAAATTGATTAAGAAAATATGCCCCCTGACATGCCCCCAAATTTATAGGATTTGGTTAAACCACATCGGACAGCATCAGACAGTATAT
>NZ_SMMC01000109.1:6690-10849 GCF_009711445.1 Curvivirga aplysinae
TTATATAATTTTTTTGGATTTTTTGGGATTGTATCGGACTAGATTCTGGCGGAGCGAGGGGGATTCGAACCCCCGAGGGGTTGCCCCCAACACGCTTTCCAGGCGTGCGCCTTAAGCCGCTCGGCCATCGCTCCTATATCTGTATCACAGGGAATGCATGGGATTGCGTATCAACCTGCGGCCCCAACAATGTGAAGCGAGCGGAAACTAACCAAATCCCCCCTGTCTTGCAAGGGCTGTTTTCAAGAAAAATGCAGATTTTTAAAAAAAACTTCATTTTTTTTACCCCATAAAATAAGAGAATCTGATAAAAGGATAGAATTACATGACTTTAGGGTTTTTATGAAGAGTAAAAACTCTATATTTTGCCTTGGTTTGAGTCATATTACATTAGATATGTCTGGGGAGACAAAAACCATGCTTTTTCGCTGGTTTGGGAAATTATGCATCTTATCTGCACTTATTCTGCTTGGGATTGGGCTCTATGTCTGGTTAAGTGGCGAAGATATCAATAAAGCTGCCGGTCAGATTTGGTATCAAATGCATCAACCAAGCCTGCAATATGCACAGGTCATTGTTGAACGCTACCTTCATGCAAGCTGGTTTTGGACTTTCTTCCAAAACTCTATTTTAACGTTACCTGCATGGGATGCAATTATGCGTGTCTTTATCACCCTCCTGCTTATTGGTGGTATGATGATTGGCCTGTTTAAAAAACCGCGCAGCCTGCATCATCGGAACAAACATAAAGGCATCCATTAGATTAATGGAAAAAATTTTAAGTGATCCATTATCAACTTATTACCTGATTGATCCAGATACAAAAAATCCACCGCCGGAATTTGAAAGCATCTATCAATTATGGGCAGAGAAGCGCGATGAAAACGGTCTTTTTCCCTGTTGGAAGGATTTTGACTTCACTGACTTTGTTGGATGGCATGGCATGCTCATCATTTCAGAAACCCAATGGGAGCCCTTTGCAATCACCTATCGTATTTTTGGCAGTGAAATTGCCAATATTATCAATGAAGATCTAACAGGTAAGAAAAGTTATCCTGGTGAAGAAGGTGGATTTTATTACGAGCTTGACAAACCATATTTGGAAGCAGTTCGAGACAATAAAAAACTGGGGTATGCCATCGGCAGTTTGGACTGGATAGGACAAACTCATCGAAAAGTTGCTTATATGGATTTCCCGATGAACAAATCCCATCGCAGTGAAGCTTTTGAGGACCCGACTATGTTTATGACTGCATGTTACGTGCATAAACTAAGTCGGGACGAATATCTCAGTGCACCGGCAACGACTGCATCAGACAAACAGGGGAATGGGTAATTCCCTGAATTAGTTATCACCCATTTTTAAAGCTTCAAGGAAAGCGGATTGTGGAATATCCACTTTGCCGAATTGACGCATGCGTTTCTTACCTTCTTTTTGTTTCTCAAGAAGTTTACGTTTACGCGATACGTCACCACCATAACATTTCGCTGTCACATCTTTACGCATTGCAGATAATGTCTCACGTGCGATGATCTTACCACCAATCGCCGCCTGAATAGCTACTTTAAACAATTGACGTGGCACCAAATCTTTCAAACGTGCACAAATGGCACGTCCACGGAATTCTGCTTGGGATCGATGAACCAGCATAGACAAAGCGTCAACCGGATCGCCGTTAATCATGATTTGAACCTTAACCAAATCACCAGATTCATATCCAACCATCTCATAATCAAAAGATGCATAACCACTGGTAATAGATTTTAAACGATCATAAAAATCAAAGACAACTTCGTTCAATGGTAATTTATAAACCACCATCGCACGACCACCCACATAAGTAAGGTCTAATTGCTCGCCACGACGTTCTGTGCAAAGTGTAAGAACTGGGCCCAGATATTCATCAGGCACCATAATTGTTGCTTTAATCCACGGCTCTTCGATAGAGTCAATTTTCACAACATCCGGATAATCAGCTGGGTTATGCAGTTCCAACAAACTGCCGTCATTCATATGAATTTTATAAACCACAGATGGCGCTGTTGAAATCAAATCCAGATCAAATTCACGGTTCAGGCGTTCTTGGATAATTTCAAGATGAAGAAGACCTAAGAAACCGCAACGGAAACCAAAACCCAGCGCGGCAGAGCTTTCCATTTCAAAATGGAAGCTGGCATCATTCAAGGCAAGCTTGCCAAGGCTTTCGCGCAATGTTTCAAAATCAGACGCATCCACAGGGAAAAGGCCACAGAATACCACTGGCACAGACGGTTTAAAGCCCGGCAAGGCTTCCGTTGCAGGCTTGCGATCTAGTGTGATTGTATCACCCACCTGACAATCAGAGACAGATTTAATGGAGGCAGTAATAAAGCCCATTTCACCCGGGCCAAGCTCTTTTACGGTTTCATGTTTTGGCGTAAAAATACCAACACGGTCAATCTCATGTGTTGCCCCTGTGGACATCATCCGGATTTTTTGGCCTTTTTGTAAAACACCATCTACAACACGAACCAAAATCACAACACCAAGATATTGGTCATACCAACTATCCACCAGCATTGCCTTCAATTCACTGTCACGTTCCCCATCTGGCGACGGCAGTTGTTCAACAATTGCATCCAATGTTTCTTCGATACCAATGCCGGATTTCGCAGAAACTTCCAACGCACCATCAGCTTCGATACCAATCACGTCTTCAATTTGTTGACGAATACGGTCTGGGTCCGCAGCAGGGAGATCAATCTTGTTCAATACCGGAACGAGATCAAGATCACCATCCATTGCTAAATATACATTGGCCAAGGTTTGTGCTTCTACACCTTGGGATGCATCCACCACAAGCAAAGCGCCTTCACAGGCCGCCAAGGAACGGGAAACTTCATAGGCGAAATCCACATGACCTGGTGTATCCATCAAGTTCAGGATATAAGTTTCACCATCTTTGGCTTTATATTCCAAACGAACGGTTTGCGCCTTAATGGTGATGCCACGCTCTTTCTCGATCTCCATATTGTCGAGAACTTGCTCCGTCATTTCACGTTCGGTCAACCCGCCACAAAACTGGATCAAACGATCCGCAAGCGTGGATTTACCATGGTCAATATGGGCAACGATGGAGAAGTTGCGAATTTTACTTAGATCCGTCATCAGGCGAACTCAAAACTTAAAAGAAATTAAAAATCTGCTATAGCAGCTATAATGCTGCTTTGCGGGCGCGACAATAGGCCGAAACACCCGCTTTTTCAATCTATTCTTTTATCCAATTACTGAGACATAGATTAAAGATCATATTCATGATTAACCAAGCGATGCATCCAACCGGATAAGTCATTGGTCATATGATGAATATGCCCACCTTCCGATCCCATAGAAGACCAATCAGCTGTGGTTTTCACCCAAACGGTACGCATACCCACTTCTGCCGGGTATTTTAGATTTTTTGCCATATCTTCCACCATCACAGCTTTGGTAGGATCAATATCAAACTGTTTAATCATTTTGTCATAAGGCGCGGCATTCGGCTTTGGTATATAATCAGATGCTATGATATCGAAAATATCATCGAAATGATGGGCAATTCCCAATTGTGCTAAGGTTGCTTCCGCATGTTTTACCGTACCATTGGTAAAAATTAATTTTCGTCCCGGTAACTCAGCCAGTGCTTTATCGATTGTTTCATCACGCAATACGGGTGAATAATCAATATCATGAACAAAATCCAAGAAATCCTTTGGTTCGACACCATGGTTGCTCATCAAACCATTTAATGTTGTGCCATGTTCCAAGAAGTACTTTTTTTGAACGGCTTTGGCTTCATCATGTTCTAAATCCAAAGTTTGACTGATGAAATGCCCCATTTTCTTATCAATCTGGGCAAATAGATTACATTTTTCAGGATAAAGCGTGTTATCCAAGTCAAAAATCCAAGTTTCAGACGCTAATAATGCCAACCAGCTTTCTTTGTCATGTGTGATTTCTTTCATCAGCCTATCCTTATCTTAAATCCAGAACATTTTAATCTCTTTATTTGTTTTGCCTTTTTCAATCCCGAACAGCAAGAGAAAGATCATATTGTAACTAAATTTTAAATTTATACGATTAGGATCAGGAAAGAGATTTGCAAATAAGAAAAGAAGAGATATTCTGTTTAACAGTTGT
>NZ_SMMC01000059.1 GCF_009711445.1 Curvivirga aplysinae
ATTGCCTTAAGAGGATCGCCGAATATCACTTTGTTCTGTAAAAAGTATTGCATTCTGATAAATCGAACTGATATATAGAGATATCTTTATATTAATAGCAATAATGCTCAGATCGAAAGTAATGTATTATGCCAATCAAGATCCCTGATAGTTTGCCTGCCCGCCAATATTTGGAAGGCGAGGGTCTTGTTGTCATGCGTGAAAGTGAAGCTTCACGTCAGGACATTCGCCCGTTAAGAATTGCACTTTTGAATTTGATGCCTTTAAAGGAAAAAACCGAACTTCATTTTTCCCGATTGATCGGAGCGACACCTTTGCAGGTGGAATTAACCTTGTTAACGACAGGTAGTTACACACCAACAAATGTCAGTAAGGAACATATGCTTGCTTTTTACCAATCGTGGGAAGAAGTGAAGGATCAGAAGTTTGATGGCTTGATTATCACAGGCGCGCCAGTAGAAACACTTGATTTTAAAGATGTGATCTATTGGTCAGAAATGGAATCCATCTTGGAATGGACGCAGACGAATGTGTTTAATACTTTAAACATTTGCTGGGGCGCGCAAGCGGCGCTTTATCATTTCCATAATGTACCAAAACATGAATTAACTGAGAAGCGGTTTGGTATATACCCGCATAAAGTCGTGAAGAAACATTCCGTATTGCTACGTGGTTTCGATGATGAATTTATGGTGCCTGTATCTCGCCACACAGAAAATCGGACAGCTGATTTGCCAGCCGAAGCGAACCTTGAGGTTCTAGCAGAATCTGAGGATGCAGGTCTTTGTGTTTTACGGGACCATGACAAGCGCCAAGTATACATGTTTAATCATCTGGAATATGATTCCACCACATTGAAAGATGAATATGATCGTGACGCACGTCAGGGGTTAGATATCACAATTCCACTTAATTATTATCCGGATGATGATCCAACCAAGATGCCACCAAACTTATGGCGTAGCCATGCACATTTGTTTATTTCCAACTGGATTAATGATGTTTATCAACGCACGCCGTTTGACTTGAATGATATAGGTAAATAACTGAGATAGTTTTTCAAATAGTAGTCTTGTCACGATAGTAAAAGCTGTTTTATTGTGTCGGCGATTTAACAACTGAGACTGCATTAATATTCCATGAAACGTCATCCACAATTTTGGTCATATGCGATCGGGCTGGCATTCTTTGCCTTTAGCCTCGGTATCTTTATGCCATTGTCGGTAAGTTTGGCTGGTGGGAATAGTAATACAAGTCCGGGCTTGATGCAGGTATGTGGTATCGGTGGAGTGCAATTTGTCGCACCTGCTACTACGGAAGATGCAAGTCAGACCCGTGTGACACAAGGGCATGAATATTGTGTCTATAGTGGCTTGGGTGATACGCCGTTTCTTGCTGTAAAACTGGATGGTAACTTGAAACGTGCAGAGAATGAATTGTCCCAGCAATTCTTCTCGGATGATCTTCATCTATCTGGTATCAAGTATTTAACAGGCCCAATTCGTGGACCTCCTGTAGCTGTTTAACATTCCTTTATACAAAATTGTTAGACTAACTTAAGCTATAGGTATCTCCTTATGAAAAATAAAATCTTGGGCGCAATTGTGGCGCTATTTTCTGTCTTTGCTATTTCTACTTTCGCATCTGCTGATGAAATCAAACATGGGGATATTATGATCAAAGATCCTTGGGCCCGTGCGGCTGCAAATCAAAAAGTTGGCGCGGGTTTCTTGAAAATGCATAATATGGGTGAAGCTGATGTGTTGCTGGCAGCAAAATCAGATATCGCTAAAAAAGTTGAAATTCATGAAAGTAGCATGTCTGCAGAAGGCATTATGCGTATGGTAAGGCAAGATAACCTTCCAATTCCTGCCGGTGGTATGGTGGAGCTAAAGCCGGGTAGCTTCCATATTATGTTCATGAAGTTAAATGAAAAGATGACTGAAGGTGAAAAAGTCACGGTTGAGTTGATCTTTGAAAAGGCAGGTCCTATTACTTTGGAACTTCCTATTCATAAAGCTGGGGCCATGAAGCATGGTCATGATCATTCTCATAATTAACTTAGTTGAAAGAAAGGCCGTTTATGAAACGTTGGAAAATCACAATCGAATATGATGGTGGTCCTTATGTGGGATGGCAACGTCAAAATAATGGCCCTTCTATTCAGCAATCTCTTGAAGAAGCAATCAATGCTTTCAGTCAGGAAGAGATTTATGTGCAAGGCGCTGGTAGAACCGATGCTGGCGTCCATGCCACAGGGCAAGTTGCGCATTTTGATATGATCAAAGAGATGACTGATCTGAAAATACGCGAGGCGATAAATGCGCAATTGCGTAACAATTCAATCTCTGTCCTTGAAGTTGAAGAAGTGGATATGGAATGGCACGCACGTTTCAGTGCTGTTGGTCGTGCTTATCTCTATCGCATACTGGATCGACGTGCCCGTCCGGCATTGGATAAGGGGCGTGTGTGGCATTGTCGAACCCGTCTAGATCATGAAGCCATGCATGATGCGGCGCAACGCTTGATCGGACAACATGATTTTTCAAGTTTTCGCGCGAGTGAATGCCAGGCAGAATCCCCGATAAAAACGTTAGATAAGCTCGATGTCAGCCGTCACGGCGATGAAATACATATGATTGTAGAAGCCAAATCTTTCCTACATCATCAAGTGCGCAATTTTGCGGGTACGTTGCAATTGGTCGGATCTGGTCGATGGACCGCAGATGATGTTTCAAAAGCACTTGAAGCAAAAGATAGGCAAGCAGGTGGACCAACAGCCCCATCAGATGGTCTATATCTTACCACTGTTGTTTATCCCGATTAATAATTTGGAATTTATTACTTGAAGTAGTTCTTCATAATATGTGCGTAAATATCGCGTAGTTTGACGATATCATCAACAGCGACACATTCATCAACCTGATGCATTGTTTGACCAACCAAACCAAAATCGAGAACAGGACAATAATCCTTAATAAATCGAGAATCGCTGGTGCCGCCTGTTGTGCTCAATTCTGGACGAATACCAAGTACTTCCTGGCAAGCGTCAGACACTAGGTCGGAAAGTTGGCCCGGTGGTGTTAAGAAGGATTCACCAGAAACTTTGCATTCTAATTCGTAATTCACATCTTCACCGCCAAATTCTTTGATCAATTCATGCATTTTTTCGATCAAAGTTTCACTAGAGTGAAGATCGTTGAAGCGGATGTTGTAAGTGGCTTCTGCAATGCCTGGAATAATATTGGTGGTCGGGTTGCCGATATCAATGGTGGAGACAGCTAATGTGGACGGTTGGAAGTGATCTGACCCTTGATCGATCTCCCAATCCGTCAAACCCTTTAGGATTGATACCAATCTGTGGGCAGCATTGTCTGCAAGATGAGGGTAACCTACATGACCTTGGACACCGTGTATTGTTAAATAGCTATTTACACTGCCACGTCGGCCGATTTTAATCATTTCACCCAAAACTTTTGGGTTGGTTGGCTCACCCGTGATACATGCGTCAAGTTTCTCCCCCATAGCAGCCAAAGCAGGCAACATTTTGACAGTACCATTGACGGAAGGACCTTCCTCATCACCAGTAATCAACAAGCTGATAGAACCATTAGGTGTGCCAAGCTCTTCTAGAAAAGAAGAAATTGCTGCAACCCAGCTGGCAATCGCGCCTTTCATGTCAGAGGCACCTCGACCATATAGCATGCCTTCATGGATTTCTGCATGGAACGGATGGGAAGACCATAAGTCTTCCTGTCCGACAGGTACAACATCGGTATGCCCTGCAAAACAGAGATTTGGTTCTGCAGTCCCTAATCGGGCATAAAGATTATCTACATCATCTTCGCCTTCTTCAGAAAAAGGCAGACGTGTACATTTGAAACCCATTTCTTCCAATGTGGATTGGAGGAGATCAAGCGCCCCACCTTCAACAGGGGTAACGCTTGGGCAACGGATTAAATCCTGTGCCAACGTGATGGGATCAAGTGCCATGATAAAGTCTGCCTTTTCCTAGGTAAATCGAACTTTTTAGTCGCGAAGAAGATCGTTGATAGAAGTTTTTGAGCGTGTTTTCTCATCAACACGCTTTACGATCACTGCACAATATAGGCTTGGACCTGGTGTGCCATCCGGTAATGGCTTGCCTGGTAAGCTGCCAGATACAACAACAGAATAGGCAGGAACACGACCCATAAAGATTTCGCCCGTTTCACGATCAACGATCTTAGTGGAGGCACCAATGAATACGCCCATGGAAATCACAGACCCTTCTTCCACAACGACACCTTCTACCACTTCGGAACGCGCGCCGATAAAGCAGTTATCTTCAATGATGACTGGGCCAGCTTGCAATGGTTCAAGTACGCCACCGATTCCAACACCACCGGAAAGGTGAACGTTTTTTCCGATTTGTGCACATGATCCAACAGTAACCCATGTGTCTACCATGGTGCCTGTATCAACATAGGCACCAAGATTGACGAAAGATGGCATCAATACAGCGCTTGGCGCAATATAGGCAGATTTACGAACGACGCAGTTTGGGACGGCACGGAAACCGCCTGCTTTGAATTCTTCTGCACCCCAGCCTTCAAATTTGCTAGGTACTTTATCCCACCAAGAAGATTGGCTGCCTGGACCACCAGGAATGAGTTCCATGTCATTAAGACGGAAAGAAAGCAGAACTGCTTTTTTTAGCCATTGGTTCACTTGCCAACCTTCGGCTGTTTTTTCTGCAACACGTGCTTTACCAGAATCCATTAGGTTCAACGCATCATTAACTGCGTCGCGGATTTCACCAGTTGTGGAAAGATTTACATTGTCACGGTCATCAAACGCTTTTTCAATGACAGCTTGCAGATCAGAGTAACTCATAATGCCTGTTCCTGATTAGTGGTCAAAGGAGATTACCTTTGGGGTTATAAATAAAGAGTTTCAAAAAAGTCGCTAAATTCCAGAATCTTGAAGCTTATGGTTTCAAGCCATTACGTTACGCAGCTTTTTTGAAACTGTTTTGACTGTTCTAAAGCGGGAACAAAATTACCTAGATGCAGATTTAGGTCAAGCAAGGAAAGCGTCATTTTCTATTTATTTTTCCCCATCGGATCCGCGGAAATCCTCAGATTCGCCGATATTGTAAAAATAAACGTTCTATTTATAGGAATAAAA
>NZ_SMMC01000099.1 GCF_009711445.1 Curvivirga aplysinae
TACTTTTATTATAACTTCTTCCAAAGATTATAGGCATCAACACGGATACCACCCACACGTTTATAATATCCTTTTCGCCGAGATAATTCTTCATAGCCCAACTTAAAATACAGTCCTTGAGCCTGTTTGTTGTCAGCCGCTACTTCCAGAAACATTTTCTCGGCTCCTTGCGCTTTTGCTTGAACTTCCGCTGCTTGCATTAAAGTAAAAGCCAGACCTTGTCCTTGTACAATAGGATCAACAGCGATCGTTAATATCTCAGCTTCTTCAAATAAGCTACGTGCCAGAACAAACGCGACGAGCTTCTTTGACCCGTTTTCAGTCACGCGATATCCAAATGCGCCTTTCATGCGCAATAATTCCAATAAGGCAGCCTCACCCCAGGGCTCAACGAAGGCACGACCATATACATTCGCAGCCTCTTTAAGGTCAGTTTTTTGCAATGCACTTAATTGATATGGAGATTGAGTCATTAGTGACCAGCAGCTTTAAACAGAAATTTTGGTTTTGGTGGTGTTGCATCCGGCGGACGCAAATATAAAGGCGCAGGCGCAATTTCGAAAGCAGCCCTTCCCATTGCATTATATTTATCCATTGCAACTTGGCCAAAAACACCAGCATCTGGTTGGCTATTCTCAGATCCAAATTCGAACTCGCAATCCGCCACAATCGCCTCCTGCTTTAATCTCTCTGCACCATCTCCACAAAGAAAAATCTGCTTTCCTTGAGACAGAGTCTCAAACTTTTTCGCGATAGAAGATGCCAAAAGCGCTTCAGGCTCTCCCATAGACATTCCATTGTGATCGAAGAATTGGATATAGTAATCCATACGTTTGGTTTCGATCACCACAGCCACAAGCGCCCCTTGAAAATTTGATAAATCTTGAGCCACAAGCAAAGCTTCCATTGTCGTTACACCAACCAACGGTTTCTTGGTGGCAAGCGCTAATCCTCGCGCGGCTGACAAACAAATGCGAATACCAGTGAACGCACCTGGCCCTACTGTGACGGCCAACACATCCAAATCGGGAAAATCTATGCTAGATTTTTTCATCACCTCTGCTACAAAGGGCATTAGATTCTCGGACTGGCCCCGTGGCATATCTTCAAACTTATGCGCCAAAACCTCGCCATCCTGCCAGACCGCAGCGGAACATGAGGCACATGCACTATCAAGAGCCAAGAGCAAAGTCACAATGAATAATCCTGTCTATAAAATCTAAAAATTGAACCTATTAAGAATACGTATTTGCCCCAAGGATACAAGAGAGCCTATAATGGCTTGATTCTATAAGATTTTTTCTATTCACAATTCCTGAAAATTCAGGCAATATAGTTGCGTTGCAACATAAAACATTTTGAGCCAACCATGAAGTCTAAACTTTTCCTTCTTTGTACCTTTCTAGTAGGTCTTTTTTCAATATCCTCTATTGCTGCTGAATTTAATCATTCAGGGGTCGCGATCATGTATCATCGTTTTGGTGAGAATGATTACCCCTCAACGAATATCCGTGTAGAGCAGTTAAAGGAACATATACAGGAACTGACTTCCGGCAAATATAATGTAATGCGCCTAGACGATATGATGGCAACATTGCAAAAAGGTGAAAAACTTCCTAATCGCAGCGTCGCTATCACAATTGATGACGCTTTTGTTTCTGTCTTTAATGTCGGCTGGCCCATGTTTAAAGAAGCAGGATTACCAGTGACTTTGTTCATGTCTGCTGGTCCAGTTGACCAAGGTCAGTTTGACTATATGACCTGGGACCAAATTCGCCAAATGGCGGCCGAAGGAGCGGATATTCAAGGGCATAGCCTTAACCATTCCCATTTACCACTTTTGCCAACCCAGCAAGCTTTTGCAGAGATAGAAGAAGATCATGCACGCATTACTGAAGAATTAGGTAAAACACCAACTCTGTTTGCTTATCCTTATGGCGAAGCTAGCAAAGACTTAATGGATTATGTACAAGAACTTGGATATAAGGCCGCTTTCGGACAGCATTCAGGTGCAATGACACCGATGCATAATCAATTTTACTTACCACGTTTTCCAGTGAATGAACGTTACGGTGAATTTGATCGATTTAAAATGTCCATAAATGCCGTTGGGTTACCAGCCACAGATTATTTGCCAATGGATCCATTACTCTATGCATCTGGTCCGAAATCTGAAAACAACCCACCTCACATTGGCTTTACGCTGCCTGCAGATTTAAAACGTGCGAATGAATTGGCTTGTTATCATTCTCAAGTTGGTAAGATTGAGGATATGCAACGCATTGGCAGTCGCCGCATTGAATTACGCTTTAATGAAAAATTCCCAAAAGGCCGTACCCGTGTCAATTGTACATTACCTGCAGCTGATAATCGCTGGTATTGGTATGGTATGCAATTCTTCACGAAATAAAAATAAAGCCCATAAGAAATTCACTCATATGGGCTTTTCTTATAGATCAAACTGCAAAGATTTAATTCAAACTTGCCAGTTTCGTACCACCTAGTTGCGCGTCATCGAAACGCGCCATCTGATTGCTATTAATGATATTTTGCAACAGATAAACATATTCCATGCCTTTTTCAGAATAGCGCTGCAATCCCATAGTTAAATCCAACCCGGTTGCATCAATACCTTGTTTACGTAAATCGGCACGCAAATTACGTAACTCACGATAGGCGCGATTAGTATTCAGATTATGCACATAGGCCACAACAGAATCTAAAGGTGATTCAAAAGATTTGATCTTATGGGTTTTACCTTCTTCACGTCCATCCGGAACAATACCCTCATCCCCCCAAGTCCACTGACCAAATAAAGCATTCCCTTGACGGGCAAAACGAGATGTACCCCAACCACTTTCAATCGCTGCTTGCGCCACTGCCAAAGAAACCGGCACCACATCAACACGTTTAATCAATTCAGCCATATCGACTTCGTCCAAACGATAGCTTTTAGCGGTATTTTCCAACCAGTTCTGGTCTGCCTTCGCAATCACTTCACCCTTTGCCTGTTTTTCTGCAATAGAGAGTAAGCGCACACGATCACGTTCAATACGCTCATTTGAAAGCAATACCAAAGGCAACATCATCTTCATGAACAAGGCCTTGCGATCCTGCACCACTTGAATGCTATCCATATCATCTGGGACAGCATCCGGCCAAATGCGTGGCACGGTATAACCGTTTACTTCCAATTTATCGATACTATAGCCGATTTGTTGGAATTTTTTCTGTAACTTCTCAACCGTATGCGTTGCAAGTTTTTGTGGTTTTTGCGCCGCTTCCTTTACCTCGATTGTACTGGTCACAGCCGGTAAAGGCGCATCGGGTTGTAATAGGCCAACGACAGCTAAACCTACACCAAATCCAACAATCACAGTAAAAATCCAAGAACGCTTCACAGCTTGAAAAAGATCAGCTGGCGTCAATTCACCGGATTTCCGACCCGTCGTATTCAGGTTCATACTCATGGTTCTATACACAAATTGCAGATGGGCTTCATGATATTAAAAGATGCAAACACATCTTTTACAACCTCAATCCTACGGACATTATTCTGACTAAATAATGCTCCCACCCGACTACTGTTTTGCCTTTAAACTCCATCAAGAAGATAACTTCCCTCGGATTTAAAAACGACAGCATTTACAAAAGAAACAGACCCATTCATAAGGCCAATTTATTCAATATCTATGCATTATTAACAGATCATATACCACATAAAGTATATAGTTTCTACATTTAATCTGTTTATCTCTTCTCTTATATTAGCAATTTTAGCCATAAAAGATCATGCCGTCTACAGGACTCTTTGCCTAACAACAGGAATAAGAACCTATCAAATGACGGTATCAGGAATTTGATCAAATTTTTGGAAAAAATGCTTAACCGGCTGGTCGAACTTCAACCACTTCCGGAATATAATGGCGTAACATATTCTCAATACCCATTTTTAAGGTAGCAGTGGAACTTGGGCATCCAGCGCATGCACCGCGCATGGATAAATAAACCACGCCTTCTTCAAATCCATGAAAAACGATATCGCCGCCATCTTGTGCAACAGCTGGACGGACGCGTGTATCCAATAACTCTTTGATTTGCGCGATAACTTGATCATTCTCCCCATCACCCACAGGGGTTTCTGCATGATCGGAGTCTTCAACAACGGCTGAACCTGACATAACAGGCTGTTCGGTTGTGAAATGTTCCATAATTACGCCCAAAATAGATGGCTTCATCACATACCATTCTTTTTCGTCTTCTTTTGTAACTGTCACAAAATCATGACCGAAAAAGACACCAACCACACCCTCAACACCAAAAAGGCGCTCCGCCAATGGAGATTTGCCACTCGCCGCTTCCAAAGACGTAAAGTCCGCTGTCCCTTGTTCCAAAACCACACGGCCAGGAATAAATTTCAACGTTGCAGGGTTAGGGGTTTGCTCTGTTTGAATGAACATTGAGAAATTCCTTAAATTCCATCTTTTGCTGCCAATATATTATAAGGGGAGTTCTTTTCCCTTTGGCAAACTATCAATTCGCTTGAGCAGTAAATAGGGCTTATGCGGTTCAATTTCAAGGAAAACCGAAGTTTGACCTGTGATATATTGTCATGAGCTTATGGAAACAATTGAGTTATAATGATCTAACTCACTGTCAAAGCATCAATTTCTTCATCTGATAAATTCCCCGGCACGATGGTAAATGGCGTACGCATTCTTGCACGACCTTTACCTGTAAGATGACTAATCACATGATCATTTGACTCTTTTTCAGCACTCGCCGCCAAAACAACAATAGAAATAGTTTCATCTTCTTCTAACAAATCAAATAGCTGATTAGCCCTATCGCCTTCACGCATATAGATAATTGGATAGCTACCACATAAGTCATTCACAGTCTCTGAAAGTTTTTGTAATAAAGCTTCCGCTTCTTCACGAGCTTCTTCTTTCATCAAGGCTTCCACGCCTAACCAATGGTGGAATTCCGCATTATCTTGGACATGTAATAACGCAACCATACCACCTGTATGTTTGGCACGAAGACTGGCAAATCGAAGGGCTTTTGGCATTTCTGCACTATCATCCACAAGAACCAGAAAAACCCTAGGTCGGGTTTGAAATTCCTTTCTTGCATGGAAATCCCCTATGTCTACCGAGGCACCCGTCTCATCTGACATAACACTCTCCCTCAGGCTAAATATTTTAACTTAAAGCCTTTTATATTTTTTGCTACTTAGAAGTTTATCAGTAATTTTTTTCCGATCAAAGAAAAAAGAACCAAGAAACTATTTCAAAAGAACATTGGAAATTTCACGAAGTTGAGTACGTGCACGAAGTAAATAGAAGCCCTGACCTGCCAAATGACTAGGCATAATAAAACTATCCGGTGCTGCATTTGTCACCAATAACGGGTCCATACTTGCTGCTTCCTGTAAAGAAAGAAGCATCTGATCCCAAGCTTTGGTAAGTTTACGCTCTTCAATCACATTCGCATAATCGGTTTTTAAACCCTTGAGAATGAAGTAATAGGCATAAAGGCGCCCTTTGGTGCGGTAAAACACATCATCGGTATCAAAGGAAAAGGCCGATAAATCTTGAATGGTGCTATCAATTACGGCAGAAGCTGAACCTAAGTCAGCTGTAATGCGATCGATTGTCGCAAGCAGGTTATCCCCACGACGTTCAAAAATCGCCTCCCCCGCCGCAAGACGTCGATTATAGTTTTCAAAAGATTTAACCGCCAACATATATTGTTGCGCAGACGATCTTTGTGGCAACCAGCTTTCTGAAATATCATACACCCAAACATCAGGTTTATATTTAAACAGGCCCGCCGCTTTATCCAGATCTTCATCCACCTGTGATGATCCACGCACACGACCTATTTGATCCGACATTTCAATTGCAAAGCGACTAATAGCCGAAACCATACCCTTTTGGAAATTTGGCATATTATCCAATGCCGAGCCCGGCATAAAAAACGGATCCATCGCAGTCCAGCGATACTCTTCGATTTCCCGACGCATCAAACCTGCCGCATTGGCTACGGCTTCGGATTCTCCGGGATTTAAGATCGACGTATAACCTAGATTATCATCTACCTTATGCACGATCAGCATGCCAATCGGATAATAAAGCCCGATCACCAGAACAATCCCGATACCAATCGATTTAAGCAGTTTTTTATCCCCACTTAATCGGTCACGAAGAGACATGAGTGGTTGAAAGTCAACCCACCAGTCTTTAATATTTTGCCAAATATTCATCATACATAAGGAAATAAGTAAGATTGCTTTATCTTTCAAGTCTCTAATGCATGTATATTGACGAAACCATCAAGATGAGGAGGTTTCCTGCTTCATCTTATCTGAACCCGCTGACTCTACACCTTGGCTTTGCTTACGTTTTTCCCGCATCACACTATCCAAAGCGGCGTTATACAATTGTTTACCGCCAAAACTGGTACCGGAAATCGGCATAAAGACAGATTTTCGTTCAATATTGCTTTCAGTTCTGACACGCACCAACATCCGTAACGCCGTAAAGCACGTTAACGTGACGGCAACAGTCGCCGTATAATAAAATAAACCTGTTGGCCCAAATGATCCCATAATTTGACCTGCAGCAATTGGACCAATTGAGGCGCCAATACCATAAGCGACCATCACACCTGCTGCCACCTGCACCCGCATACTGGAATCTGCCATATCATTAAGCTGAGCAGCCGATAAAGGATAAACCGTATAGGCAATCCCCCCATAAACAGCTGCCATAGCAAAAAGTGCTATTCCGACATTTTCCGCAAAGCTAACCATAATGGTGGACATGCCAAAGGTGGCCACTGCCACAACAATAATCACGGCACGGCGATCAAATCTGTCCGACAATCGCCCCACGGGATATTGCATCACCATCGCCCCTAATACGAAACAGGCCATCAAGGTGGAAATATCGGATAGCTCCAACCCCATTTCCTTACCAAAGACAGCCCCCATGCCATTCACCGCTGCATTCATCAAACCTGCTGCACAAACACCGATCAATCCAAGGGGGGAAATCTTAAACAGTTTAGGCATAGATAAACGGATCGCCGGCTGCGGTGGTGGCGCTTTTGACCGTGTTAAAAGGATTGGCACAAGTGCCAGAGATAAAATGATTGAAGCAATAATAAATAATTCCGTATTTTTTGGATCATCCAGCAAAATCAGGAATTGTCCGATACCAAATCCCAAATAGTTGGTGATCATATACATAGCCATGATCTGCCCACGGTTGGAATTTTCCGAATTCCCATTCAACCAGCTTTCCACAATCATAGTCATACCGGACAGACAGAAACCTGCCATCAAGCGCAAGACAAACCAGAAAACCGCATCAATCCATAATACGTGACTTAATACTGCCACCGACATAATAGACGCTAAAGCAGCAAAGGCACGAATATGCCCAACGGCACTGATAATCCTGATGGCGTAAACAGCCCCAATCAACATACCAAGAAAACTACCAGCCATAATAATGCCAGTCGTTTCCGTAGTGAATCCTTCCAGTCGGCTACGCAAACCAAGCAATGTATTGAACATACCATTTGCAGTAATCAAAAGCCCAAAGCTTAATAGAAGGGCAATAACGGGACGGATGATAGACAACATAGCATCGAAACTTTCAAGTAATTCAAATACCTAAGGCAGTGTCCGCCCATTTGAAACAATAGGCAATGACTTAATTGAGGAATATTAGGCACAGCTATAAGTCTGAATCCTGAAACATCGGCCAATTAAAAATAGAACAAAAAGTAAATATATTAACAAAAATATATTTATTTACTATATGTTCTTAATAAATCAATCCAAATGAAGGAATATTATATGGTTTCAACCGATGTTGAAGCGCGTGAATTGGCGCGCCTAAAGAAATTAATGAAGAACCCGTCCTATTGGCGTGACCGCAACCCAGCTATTGTAAAGGCCGTTACCAAAGGGTTTGAAGACCTCTATGATTACCCGAAACAGAGTGAATCAGAGGCCTCTAAACTTAAAGACTTACCCGAAGCCCGTCAGGGGCAAATGGCCAATATTTAGGCCTGAATGGCTTAACGAATAAAAAAGATGCATATATCGCGCATCTTACACCGGGCGAAATTGTTCTGCCTCTTTCCGCCCAAACCGAAGAGGTTATGGCCCTTATCTCACAAATTCTCGGCAAAGATCTCCCCATCTATACTGTTGGGTCCGGCAAAGAACAAATCAACCCCGAAAGCGGCCTTCCTGCCTTTGCAGATAATTGGTTTGAAACAACCAATGAGCCTGGAAACAACCCAAACAATTCTTTCTCACAGAATGCATATTTATCAACAAATTCAAATGAACTGAACGAGAATACTAATCAGTCCGTCAGCTTGAATGAAATGCAACCCGAACAACCAGATCAGTCTAATAACCAGCTATGCTTTAGATTGAACGTAAAATTGAATGAAGAAAAAGGGGAGTTAGATTTACTCGAACGGAAAGTAAAGAATTTATGCACGAATGCAGCTGCGAAATGTAAACAATATGAGGCGCAAGAAAGTAACGAAATTGCAAAAGCAGGATTTGCCGCAGGTGCCGCAACCTTTTCTACGCTCGGCTCCATGTCATCTTCAGCTGCTATAGTAGGATTCTCTAGTGCTGTAAAAGTATTACTAGCGGCTATTGCAGTATCACAGTTTTGGCGAGCAGTTGATCGATATTTCGACCCTCTTGATCAACAAGTTAAGGAACTAGAAGCCAAAATAATACAGCAAAAACTTAATATTAAAAACGCAGAGACTAATATCCTAAATGAAGGATGTAAGATAGAGCAAGTTCCGCCTATCACTTTTCGTTAAATCTCTAAAGAGCAGTTTTTCTAAAACTGCTCTTTTAACCCTATAGTCCAACGTAAAATATTTTTTATACGTCCAAACCAAACTTCTAATTCTGAAATTGGTTCTTCTGTCCGAAGCTTTCTCTCCCAATGCTCTTGTTTAACAAGATCATTTTTTAACTCAAAATAAAAATGAATCAGAAAAGCTTTCGCTATAAAATGATCCTCCTCGCCCGCAATTAGCAAATGATATTCTGCCAATTCAAGATCAAATAAAGGACAGTCTTTTTTAGCATAATTTCTTCCCAACACATAATGTGCATTCACGCTATTTTGCTGACTTAGTATGTTCAATGATGTTTCAATTTTTTCTTCACATGTGAGAGTTCCACCTAATCCATATTCCCGCAAAAATATCCATTCATTGGCAGCTTCTTTATGGCCGAGATGATAGGCACGATTGAAATATTCATAGGCCTTTGCATTATCCTGATACACAAAAAAATGTGAGCGGTATTTAACCCCTAAAGCATAGGCAGTGTCCGCATTTTGGATATTTTCCGCCTTAAGTTCAGATGTATAGCTGGAATAATAACTCGCAAAAATTAAACTGGCGATAACAAAAAACACCCCAACAATTCCAACAAACATTTTCAAAAAAATTTCTATTCATTATGCCTTCCATCAAAAT
>NZ_SMMC01000182.1:0-26825 GCF_009711445.1 Curvivirga aplysinae
ATCAGTCCTATATGCAAGAGGGAGGGAGATAGTATTTTGTGATTGAGATAAATTGCAATTGCCGGAAAAGCTGCGAATACTTGTTCAAAGAAACCGAATCGCGATAGCGAAAACATATAATTATTTTTGACAGGTATTTATCAATGATCAGGATGAAATCTTTTCTGAAATCCATAATCCTTCCGGTGATGGCAGTGATTACGATGTCCTTTGCAAATATTTCGGTAAGTGCACAAGATACAGAAACGAAAACAGAAACGACTAATTCTGTAGCACCAGCAGAGTGGCTAAATACCTTTAAGCAAACTGCTCTCAAAGAAGGCATCTCAGAAATTACGTTTGATAAGGCATTTGCAAGCTGGGAACCAGTAGAAAAGGTTTTATATTATGACCGGCGCCAACCAGAGTTTTCTCGTACTTTTTGGGGGTATATTGAACGTTCAATCTCTAAAGAACGTATAGAACGCGGAAGACGCCTCCTGAAAGAACATAAACCGCTTTTAAACGAAGTATATCAAAAGTTTGGTGTGCAACCTCGCTTTCTGGTTGCTTTTTGGGGGTTGGAAACCAACTTTGGTGATTATACGGGTGGTTTTCCTGTTGTAGATGCGCTTGCAACATTAGCCCATGATCCGAGACGTAGTGAATTTTTCACAAAAGAGCTTCTTCTTGCCTTACAAATCCTTGATCAAGGTCATATTGCTCAAGATAGAATGCTTGGTTCTTGGGCTGGTGCAATGGGGCAAACCCAGTTTATGCCTTCTACATTCACTGGATATGCTTTCGATGGTGATAATGACGGGAAAAAGGACCTATGGGGTAGCTTAACCGATGTTATGTATTCCTCATCCAATTATCTTTCTCAGATTGGTTGGAATAAAGATCAAACCTGGGGAAGGGAGGTAAAACTTCCTAGTAATTTTAACTATGAATTAGCCGATTTAAACGTTCAGAAGGATCTATCTGAATGGCAGAAATTGGGGGTTAGACGTGCAAATGGTACAGATCTGCCTTTAGTCGTAATTGATGCGTCAATTGTATTGCCGGCAGGCCATAAAGGACCTGCTTTTGTAGTGTATAATAATTTCCGTAAAATTATGATATGGAATCGATCTATTCTTTATGCCATTGCAGTTGGGCATTTAGCGGATCAATTACAGGGTAAAGGCGGATTGGTTGCCAAGAAACCTGCAAATGATAAACCACTGCATCGTGATGAAGCTATTGCACTACAAACGGCATTGAATATTCTTGGATTCAATGCGGGCAATCCAGATGGTATATTAGGCTCAAAAACACGAGCAGCTGTTAAAGAATATCAAATTAGGAATGATCTTCCAGCTGATGGGTATCCAGAGGCATCGCTGGTAGAACGTATCATTTCAGAAGCTAATGGTTAATAGTTGGAAGTTTGGGACAAAAAAATGAGTTTTAAATTAAGTTTTAAATCTACAAGAATTAGCCTAGTTCTAATTTCATCCATGTTATCGCTTACGGCCTGTAGTGAGATTCAATTTTTATCTCAAGCTTCAAAAACCATTAGTACTAATGATTCAAGCGGCGGTGGACCAGTTTTAGGTGGCCCAGAGCATGGTACCAATGGCACCCACTACAAAGTTGGAAATGCCTATAAAATCAAAGGTAACTGGTATTATCCTAAAGAGGATTATGCATATTCGGAACAAGGTGTTGCTTCTTGGTATGGACCTAATTTTCATAATAAAAAGACAGCCAACGGAGCTATCTTTGATATGAATAAAGTTTCGGCCGCACATAAAACATTACCTCTTCCATCTGTTGTTCGAGTGACCAACCTTGAAAACGGGCGCTCCTTAAAAGTGAAAGTAAATGATCGCGGACCTTATGCGCATGATCGAATTATTGATATGTCCAAACGCGCAGCTCAACTTTTAGGGTTCGAGAAGCAAGGGACTGCATTGGTCAAAGTTGAAATACTAGAGGCAGAGAGCCGTCTTTTAGCATCTTATATGAGAGGAGATGTTAAAGATGGTGAACTCCCCCCTAAGCCAGTAGCGTCTCCCACAGTTGCAATCTCAACAGAAACATTAATTGAAGAAAATGGTGTGGAAACTTCAATACCAACCCCTTCAGAAAACAATGTTTCTGTTGCGACGATTGTCTCAACACCTGTGCCCACCAGTGTAAAAACTGAAACACTTGAAATTCCTCAGGATGAAGCGAAAGTAGAAAATGTCGTCGTGGGATTTGTACCGGGTATTTACGTGCAAGCGGGGGCATTTTCCCAATATGCTAATGCTGTTAAAACTCAAGCCCGTCTTTCTTCAATTGGTGAAGTTGTGATACAGCAGGTTAATAAAGGTGAGAACCCACTATTTCGTGTTCGCGTGGGACCAATTGAGACGGTGACCAAAGCAGATAATATACAATCAGCTATTGTAAATGCTGGTTATCCTGATGCACGTATCGTGGTCGAGGCAAAGAATTAACAATTGAACATTCTAGAATGCATATTTATACCCGTTCTGAATAAATGCCTTATTTTAGGCATAAACATTTTATAGTGACATAGAAAACGTAAACGATCTAAAGGCAATCATGATCATGAAGCTAACCTTCAAACATTCTTTTTCATTTGTTGTATTGGTTTTTAGCACAATTCTGTTAAGCAGCTTTGTGCGCGCTCAAGACCTTGAAACCACAGCAAAGCAGGTTTTTCTGTATGATATGGAAACGAGCACAATACTTTTTGAAAAAGATGCAGACTCGCGCATGTATCCTGCCTCTATGACAAAAATGATGACTGCATATATGCTTCTTGAGCAAGTAAAAAATGGTGCGCTTTCATTAGAAGATACTTTTCCAGTAAGTCGTAAAGCTTGGAAAAAAGGTGGCTCCAAGATGTTTGTTGAGGTTGGTAAACGCGTTAAAATTGAGGATCTTCTGCGTGGCATCATTATTCAGTCAGGGAATGATGCGACAATTGTTGTTGCTGAAGGTTTAGCAGGTAGTGAAGAAGCCTTTGCACGTTCTATGACTGATAAAGCGCATGAATTAGGTATGCTGAATACTCAATTCAAAAATGCTTCGGGGTGGCCAGACCCAGAACATTATACGACCGCCAGAGACCTTGCTTTTCTTGCTGAAGCAACCATTCGAAATATGCAGGAATACTATCATATTTATTCAGAAGAATATTTTACGTTTAGCGGTATTAAACAGCGTAATCGTAATCCTTTGATTCGAAATGGTTATAATGGTGCTGACGGGCTTAAAACAGGTCATACAGAGGCGTCAGGCTATGGTCTTACGGCATCTGCCATTCGAGATGGGCGTCGTTTAATTCTCGTTGCAAACGGTATGCTATCTTCTAATGAACGTAGCGTTGAAGCTGAGCGTATTATGACCTGGGGATTTCGTGAATGGAAACATTACGAATTATTCTCCGCAAATGAAACTGTAGCAAAATTGCCAGTTTGGTTAGGCGTTAAGGGGGAAGTTCCAATTATTATTGAAGAAGAAGTTGGTATAACCTTACGTCGGAAAAATCGCGATGATTTACGTGTGAATTTGCGTTATACAGAACCTGTTAAAGCGCCAATTGTTGAAGGGACTCAATTGGGTAGCATATATATTACGGCTCCAGATATTGAACCTGTAGAGCTGCCTTTGGTTGCAGCCGAAACAATTGAGCAATTAGGGGCTTTTGGCCGTTTGTCATCAGCGTTTAGCTATTTGCTGTGGGGCGAAAATTAAATCGAATGGAAATTTGAATATGTCTATCAAACCCGGTCGGTTTATTAGTTTCGAAGGTGGCGAAGGAAGCGGTAAGTCTACACAGATAAAAAAAATTGCGGCAATGATCGAAAGAAATGGCATTCAAGTCATTTTAAGTCGTGAACCCGGTGGGTCTAAAGGTGGCGAAGAAATTCGTGAACTTCTCGTCACCGGGGATGCTGGTCGTTGGGATGGTGTAACGGAACTATTATTGCTTTATGCCGCGCGTAATGATCATGTTGAGAAAATTATCAAACCTGCTATCGCCGAAGGCAAATGGGTATTATGCGATCGTTTTGCCGATTCAACGATGGCTTATCAAGGATATGGTCATGAATTGGGGCGAGAACGCATTGAACAGGTTCATATAGCTTCGTTAGGTGATTTTAATCCTGATTTGACGATTATTATTGATATTCCTGTGGAAGTAGGACTTAAGCGTGCTTTGGCTCGCCGTGATGGCGAAGATCGTTATGAAAATATGGATATCTCTTTCCATCAACGTATGCGTGACGGATATTTAGATATCGCAAATCATGCGCCTGATCGTGTTAAGGTAATTGATGGTAACGGTGAAATTGACGAAGTGAGCGAAAGACTTCAACAACAGATACTGGCTACTTTCCCTGAATTAGAGATTTAGGCAAGATGATGTTTGATGAACCTGAAATCGCCGATGAAACAAATGTTGCTCTACTGTCACCTCGAGATTCCTTATCTGTAAAAGGTCATGAGGCAAATGAGCAGCTTTTGTTAGATGCTTGGAATTCGGGCAAACTTCATCATGCTTGGCTGTTTACAGGTCCCAAGGGAATTGGAAAAGCGAGTTTAGGATATCAATTCGCACGTTTTATTCTTGCCGGAGGTGGAGAAGGCGGCGGATTGTTTGGTGATCAACCAGATAGTTTAAAAATTTCCGCGGAGCATCCTGTCTATCGACGTATGATGTCCGGTGGTCATAGTGATTTTCAAATTCTTGAAAAGGGTATGATGAACCCTGACACCAAACGTGTGGCAGAAAATGATATTCCAGTGGCTATTGCCAGAAAAGCAATTGAATTCATTAGATTAACTCCTGCGGAATCTGATTGGCGTGTAATCCTTGTAGATGCGGCTGATGATTTAAACCGAAATGCAGCAAATGCTCTTTTAAAAGTGCTTGAAGAGCCACCTGCACGGGCAATATTTATTCTGATTTCCCATGCTCCCGGTCGATTATTGCCAACAATTAAATCTCGTTGCAGGAAATTGACTTTTAAATCCATACCAGATGAGAGCGTATCTGAGTTATTGGTATCACAATATCCAGAACTTGGAAATGAAGATGCACATGCACTTGCACGACTTTCTGAAGGAAGTATTGGTAAGGCAATGGAATTGCAAGATAATGGTGGGTTAGATTTGTTTAGGATGGTCGTGTCTTTACTGTCTCATCCTCAGGACTTATCTCTAACAAAGTTACATTCTTTGGCAGATACACTTTCGCGGAAAGACGCAAAAGAAAATTACATCGTTTTCAGGAATCTTATCGATTGGTGGTTTAAACGCCTTTTGAAAATTTTGGCAGGTGATCATATGCCCAAGCCAATTTTTGCTGAAGAATATATGGCGATAGAGGCCTGTAAGGCTTTGATGCCACTTGGTAAATGGTTAGAGGCAGCAGATTTGGTCAATGAAAGATTATGGCAAACTGAAGCACCGAGTAATCTGGATAGACGTCAAGTTGTCATTGATGCGTTTTTAACGCTAGAAACTTTGGCCCAAGGGCGCTAAAAGACCTGTTGAGAAATCTCAATTTTCAATAATTTAACAATAAAGGACGAGGCTATCATGTCTGCCGGTCAGAATTTTTATATCACCACTCCGATTTATTACGTGAACGACAAACCACATATTGGTCATGCTTATACCTCTTTAGCATGTGATGTTTTGGCACGTTTTAAACGAATGGATGGATATAACGTTCATTTTCTGACAGGTACTGATGAACATGGCCAGAAAGTTGAGCAATCTGCAGAAAAAGCAGGAATTGATCCTCAGAAATTTACCGATAATGTTAGTCAGAATTTCCGCGATCTTGCAAAAGCGATGAATTTTTCAAATGACGATTTCATTCGCACTACCGAGGAACGTCATAAAGAAGCTTGTCAAGCTATCTGGAATAAGCTTGTTGAAACTGGTGACATTTATTTAGGCGCATATGCGGGCTGGTATGCAATACGAGATGAAGCTTTCTATACTGAAACGGAACTTGTTGACGGCCCAAATGGTAACAAGATCGCCCCGACAGGTGCCGAAGTGGAATGGTTAGAAGAGCCTAGCTACTTCTTTAAGCTTTCAGCTTGGGAAGATAAGTTACTTGAGCTTTATGAAAGCAATCCTGATTTTATTGCGCCTAAAAGTCGTAGAAATGAGGTTTTAAGCTTTGTTAAAGGTGGCTTAAAGGATTTATCTGTTTCTCGTACTACATTTAGCTGGGGTGTCCCTGTACCTAACGATGATGATCATATCATGTATGTTTGGTTGGATGCGCTAACAAACTATTTAACTGCTGCTGGTTATCCTGACATGGAGAAGCAAAGCTTTAAAGACTTTTGGCCTGCAAGTTTACATATGGTTGGTAAAGATATTCTGCGTTTCCATGCAGTCTATTGGCCCGCTTTCTTAATGGCGGCAGATATTCCATTGCCTGAGCGGGTATTTGCTCATGGTTGGTGGACAAATGAGGGGCAGAAAATCTCCAAATCTCTTGGAAATGTAATCGATCCACTTGATTTAATTGAGAAATATGGCTTGGATCAAACTCGCTATTTCTTGATGCGTGAAGTACCATTTGGAAATGATGGTGATTTCGCCCATGAGGCAATGGTTGGTCGTATGAATACGGACCTTGCTAATGATATTGGTAATCTATGCCAACGTGTGATGAGTATGATCTTCAAAAATTGTGATGCCCAATTCCCAGAATTTGGTGACTTTACAGATGAAGATAAAGCTTTGATGACTATGGCGGATGAAGCTTTAGTAAAGACACGTGACCTTATCAATCAACAATCCTTCCATAAGGCTTTAGAGGCGATTTGGGCAGTTGTGGGTGAGGCAAACCGCTATGTGGATGCGCAAGCACCTTGGGCATTGCGTAAGACAGATATAGATCGCATGAAAACGGTCCTATATGTATTAGCAGATACAATCCGTAAGCTTGGTTTGCTTATACGTCCATTTATGCCAGAATCAGCGGATAAAATGTTAGATTTATTACAGGTTTCTGAAAATAGTCGTGATTTCTCAGCATATGGCGAAGTATTGAAATCTGGTGTTGCTATAGAAAAACCTGTTGGTATTTTTCCACGTTTTGTGGATGAAGAAGCAGATGCATAAGTTATAGGATTGATAATATAAAATGACGAAACCGATGCTAGTTGATAGCCATTGCCATCTAGATTATTTGGAACGTGAAGGCGATAACCTTGATGATGTTGTGGCACGCGCAAACGATGCTGGCGTTGGTTGTATGGTCACGATTTCTACAAAGCTCAGCAACTTTCCAAAAGTTCGCGAAATTGCTGAGCGCTATGATTGTGTTTATTGCAGTGTTGGTGTGCATCCTCATGAAGCGGAAGAAGAGGGGGCAGACGCAACCACAGAGAAGCTAGTTGAGCTCGCTCAACATCCTAAAGTCGTCGCAATCGGCGAAACGGGATTGGACTATTTTTATGAACATAGCCCAAGACAGAAACAGCAAGATAGCTTTCGTGCGCATATAGCAGCGAGCCGTCAAACTGGTTTGCCGTTGATTGTTCATACCCGTGATGCGGATGAAGATACGGTAAATATCCTAACTGAAGAAATGGAGAAGGGGGCTTACCCCGGGCTTATTCATTGCTTTAGCTCCTCTCAGCAGCTTGCTGAAAAATCAGTGGAATTAGGCCTTTCTATTTCGTTGTCTGGTATTGTTACCTTTAAGTCTGCTAAGGAAATTCGTACATCAGTTGATGCCTTGCCAGTTGAGAGTTTACTGGTGGAAACAGACGCACCATTTTTAGCACCTGTGCCGTTACGTGGTAAAAGGAATGAGCCTTCATTTGTGACTCATACTGCAAAGAATGTTGCCGAAATTAAACTGATTTCTGAAGAAGAGCTTGCTGCAAGAACGACGGATAACTTTTTTAATTTGTTCAAAAAAATTGATCGTAATAAGTTTGTAGGTTAATGCAAATCACGATTTTAGGTTCAGGATCATCAAGTGGCGTGCCTGCCATCGGGCTCGGTTGGGGGGATTGTGATCCAAATGAGCCAAAAAATCGCCGCCGTCGGTCTGGGTTACTGCTGGAAACATCTGATAAAACAATCCTTTTTGATACAGGCCCTGACTTACGTGCGCAATTGATCGATGCCGATATAAACCGACTTGATGCTGTCTTCTATACTCATGCACATGCTGATCATGCACATGGTATTGATGAGCTTCGTTGGATTTGCCAATCGATGAATGCGCCGTTAGATGTTTACGGTACACAACAGACGATAGATGATTTGGACAACCGGTTTGGTTACTGTTTTACCGAAATGGGAACAACTGCCCATAATTACTATTACAAACCTGTCCTAAGGCCGCAAATTATCACAGATGAATATCCATCATTTAAGTTTGGGAAACATCTTGTTCAACCATTTGAACAAGATCATGGTTTTTCTAAGTCTGTTGGTTATCGTATTGATAATTTTGCGTATTCTACCGATGTTGTCGAACTGGATGAGCGTGCTTTTAATATACTTAAAGGCATAGATACTTGGGTGTTAGGTTGTCTGCAGCCAAAGCCGCATCAGACACATATTCATCTCAATAAAGCATTAGAATGGGTTGAACGTGTAAAGCCCCGTGTAACAATCTTAACTCACATGAATACCAAGATGGATTACAGAACTGTTCAAAAACAGTTACCTGATCACGTTCAAATCGGATATGATGGCCTGACTATTAATATATAGATTAGGCTGCGAAATATGATAGATGCGCATATTGAAGATATTGTGCCAGTATTCCATGTATCGGATATGGTAAAGTCTTTGGACTATTATATTACCAATTTAAAATTTAAATCTGGATTTGTGTCTGACGATTATAGTTTTGCAATTATAAAACTTTCACAAACGGCGCTTCATCTAGTAAAGATTCACAAAAATCAGTTTACTCCGGTGGTGACATACATCTGGTATAAAGAAACTGATCAGCTGGCGAAAAAACTTAACCAAGGCATTACGGAAACGCCGTATGGAATGAAAGAGTTCCGTATAACTGATCCTGACGGCAATTATCTGATTTACGGCGAAAATAGTGAATAAATGTAATTATGATTTTCCATAATATAAATTATACGACAATATGAAATTATAATATTGCTACTCAAACGTCAGAATCGATTATATGAAGAATACTCTTATTCCAATTAATAGACGTGGTTATGCATTATGTCAGACAGTAATATTGATAAGCTTCTTGAAATAATGGCTGCATTACGGACACCTGAAACGGGTTGTCCTTGGGATCTGGAACAGAATTTTGAAACCATTGCACCATATACAGTTGAGGAAGCTTATGAAGTGGCTGACGCTATTGAACGTAATGATATGAATGACTTAAAAGATGAACTTGGTGATCTATTGCTTCAAGTCGTTTTTCATTCACGTATGGCTGAAGAAGAAAACTTATTTACCTTTAATGATGTCGCAGGGATTATTTCCAATAAAATGATACGTCGGCATCCGCATGTTTTTGGCGATCATAACGCTGATACGTCTGATGCTGTTAAGCAAAGCTGGGAAGATACAAAAGCAGCGGAAAGAAAAGAGAAAGGACAAAATGACTCTGCTCTTGATGGAGTCGCGATGTCCCTACCCGCGCTTTTACGTGCTGAAAAACTAACAAAACGTGCTGCACGAGTAAATTTTGACTGGCCATCATATAAAGATGTTTTCAGTAAAATTCGTGAAGAAATTGATGAATTAGAAGTTGAGATAGATCAGCATGCTCCCATTGAGCGTATTGAAGATGAGTTAGGTGATTTACTTTTTTGCATGGCAAATCTAGCACGTCATTTTAAACTGGATCCGGAAATCACGCTTAAAAAAGCAAATAATAAATTTACCCGTCGTTTCAAAGCTATGGAGAAAAGTTTTAAGGATGAAGATAAGGATTTGAGCGCACAAAGTCTTGAGGATATGGAAGATCTGGCAGTTGGTTAAGAAGCAAGTTTAGGATAGAATATAATTTCACCCCCTTGCTCTGCGGCATTGCCACTTTCAATTTTTTGCGCACATTCCTCTTTCATTAATTTTGCATAATCGCTTAATCGACGTCCAGGCTGGTCAGGATAATGTATTTCGTGGAAAACAACTTCTGACATGCGATCTGGTCTAAAGGCGCGGAAACTCTCTCGTAACTCACACCATCCTACGATATTCCAGACAGGGCCGTAAAAAGCCAATGACAAAGGCCAGATCACACGATTACTAGGCTTACCTTCTTCAGTTGAATATGAGAATTCCAATCGACGCTTTTCTCTAATCCACTGTCTGATTTTGGCTAGGTCCACATCAATCGGTACAGGACGACTTGTGTAAGGTGCTGCAACTACATAATTATTTAGATGTTTTTTTAATTCGGCTGGTAAGACAGCGGATGTTTTAGAAAGCACATTAGTTGCAGCTTTTGCAATCGTTGGGTCACCCCATGTTTCAACAATTCGTGCCCCGAGCTGCAAGGCTTCTAGTTCTTCGATATTAAACATCAACGGTGGTAAGTCATATCCCTCACGTAAAATATACCCGACGCCTGCTTCCCCTTCGATTGGAATCTTTTGACCTTGTAACGTTGCGATATCACGATAAACCGTTCTCACAGAAACTTCTAATTCTTCGGCCAAGTCTTGGGCCGTGATAACGTTATTCTTACTTCGTAAAATCTGAATGATTTCAAATAATCGATCTGCGCGCCGCATGATATTCAAACTCTTTTGTTCTAAATTTATTCTCCTGACATAATGCTGTCAGTAGCGATCAGATACAAGTGAATTCGGTTGCAAATGAATATATTTGAGGAATTTACGATGATTACTTTGTATCAGTATCCCCCAGCTCTTGGTGTTGGGAATTTAAGTGCATTTTGTTTGAAAACAGAAGCTTGGCTAAAACTTTCAGGCTTAGATTTTAAGATTGAACACGTGTTTGATCCGCGAAAAGGCCCAAAAAATAAAGCACCTTTTATCAGGCATGAAGGTAATCAAATTGGAGATTCAACTCTTATCATTGAATATCTAAAAGATAAGTTTGATACTCGTGTTGGGCGTGAAATGACAACGGAAGAAAACGCTGTTGCTAATGCATTTCAGACACTAATTGAGGAACATTTATATTGGTGCATCGTGTTTAATCGTTGGATCGAAGATGAAAACTGGTCATTAACAAAAGAAATCTTTTTTGGAAAGATGCCTTCAATCATGAAAGCTATTATCCCAAATATGGCGAGGAAGTCAGTTGTATCAACGCTTTATCATCATGGATTAGGGCGTCATTCGCGAAAAGAAATTTATTATTTCGCGGAGAAAGATGTGAAGGCAATTTCCGACTATTTAGGTGGTAAACGCTTTTTTCATGGAAATGATTTTACTGAGATTGACCTCTGTATATATGCGACAATTGTTAATATGCGGATTAATGACTTCAAAGGGCCTTTAAAAGGATTGATTAAGAAATATGGTAACTTAAATGACCATTGTGACCGAGTAGCTGAATATATTGACTTTTCAATGAAGCAAAATATGCGTGCCGCTTAATATTTTATTGATTTTAAAGATCGAGGGAATAGACGTGTAAAGAACGCCCTACCCCTCGAAACTCTACTAACCCTAAATCATTCCATTCTTCACCCTTTGCATGGTCTTGGAATAATGAAGATACAATGACATTAGACTGGGTTTCTTTGGTATGATTTTCCATGCGAGCTACTTCATTCGCGGCTCTACCGATTACAGAAAACTCAAGTCGCTCAGGCACGCCAATATTTCCGTAAAGAACATCTCCGATATGTAGTCCAAGTCCAAAATCAAAATTCATCACATTATCTGGATCTTCGTTGAAAGTGCGCATATTCTCGAAAGCTGATTTTGCGGCAGACATTGCCATACGACATGCTCGTGCCTCACCGGTACGCCCTTCAATAGGGAAAATAGCGAGGACTGCGTCTCCCACAAAGCGAAGAACTTCTCCTCCATGATCTAAAACACTACCTGCAGTGCATTCAAAATAGCTATTCAAAAGGGACAAAAAATCTTCTTGCTTTAATTCACTAGCAAGTCGGCTGGACTCTCTCATATCTGAATACCAAAGTACGGCATTGATATGTTGCCCATCGCCGCGCTTAATACTTCCGGATAACACTTGGTCTGCTGCATTCTCACCCAGATATGCCGTCATGATATTTGTTGACGTTTCATGTCGAATTGCTGATTTAAAAGCAAGTGCAAATCTTGGGATGACTCGTCGTAGGATTTCGACCTGCCCCTCCGTAAAACCACCCTCTTGATCCGTTGCAAAGGATGTAACAACGCCTGTAAGGTTTTGTATAGCATCTGGAGAATCTGAGTAAGGAACAACAAAAGCAACATATTCTGTTCCTCCAGTTGAAGAAATATTTTTCAATAGTGGAAAACGCTCAGTATTCTCTTCATTTAATAGAAATCTTTTTTCATAAAGTTCTTCGTCCAAAAGCGCCTTCAAGGGACTTTGCAACCAACCATCGGACTGTTCAGCCCCATGAGCATGCCTATCACGATCTGTGATACCATTCCCTTTGAACCATGTGACGCTCGTTGACTGAGAAATCGGATTGAGCCAACTTGTCGCGATATGCCCTCGCATTAAAGGGAAATCTAGTGCGATTAAACTTTCGCACAAAATTTCCAAGGTTTTTTCAGGGCGATCATCAATCAATCCAATGTTAATCACCTTGTCGCTGACAATTTGTGCGATTTCCTGAAGAGATTTAATACTCACCCTATTTCCTTTAACTCTTAATCGTTGGCAAGCAAATGCATCAAACTTGAAGTATCCCAACGACTACCGCCACGTGCCTGCACTTGCGCGTAAAACTGATCAATCATAGCAGTTACTGGTAATCTTGCGCCATTATTTTTAGCTTCTGCCAAGCAAATTCCTAAATCCTTTCGCATCCAGTCGATTGCGAACCCGAAGTCAAATTCTCCTTTACACATGGTGGAACCGCGATTTTCCATCTGCCAAGACCCAGCTGCACCTTTTGAAATAACATCAATAACAGCATCCATATCAAGGCCGGCTTTTGATCCAAAATTCATTCCTTCGGCCAAACCTTGTAATAGGCCAGCGATACATATTTGGTTAACCATTTTAGTGGTTTGTCCTGCACCTATATCCCCCATACGACGACACGCACGTGCAAAGGCCATGATTTGCGGCTCCGCTTTGGCATATGAATCTGCATCACCACCGCACATAACGGTTAGAACACCGTTTTCTGCACCTGCTTGGCCACCAGATACAGGCGCATCGATAAAGGAAATGCCTTTTTCTTTACCAATTGCATAAAGCTCACGTGCAACCTCTGCGCTTGTCGTTGTGTTATCAATTAAGATTGATCCTGATGACATTTCTGCAAATGCACCATCTTCTCCCAGGACGACGCCACGTAAGTCATCGTCATTGCCTACACAACAGAATACAAAATCTGCACCCGCGGCTGCTTCCCGGGGGGTCTCGGCAAAATTACCGCCAAATTCCTCCACCCATTTCTGGGCTTTCGCAGTGGTTCGGTTGTAAACTGTTACTTCATGGCCGCCTTTTGATTTCAGATATCCCGCCATTGGATACCCCATGACACCTAATCCGATAAATGCAACTTTTGCCATTATAAAACTCCCATATTCTTCCTAATTCCCTTGCGAGGAACTGTACTATATTTTTTGATTTAAAAAATAGTTTCTTAGATCAACCCAGTTATTTTCATGGACAGATGTCAATAATCCATGCGCGTATTCAAAGGCATGCATTTCACTGTCGTCGATTTTGGCAAGCTTCCCACCTGCTTCTTTTAAGATCAATCCACCAGCGGCAAAGTCCCACGGAGCTAATCTACTATATAATGAAAAATGCCTAACATCTTCTGTATGCATGATAAAATCCTGTCCTGCGCAACCTAGTCGTTTCACATTTTTGAAACGTTTTTGTGAATCTTTTTTCAGATATTCACGATGGCTTACATCCTGAATAATCCGAAAATTAATTTGCCCAGTCATCTGGTCAAACGAAACATTAGGATTGCAGGTTAGTTTATGACTTTCTCTATACGCTCCTTGCCCTTTTTCTGCAGTAACTGTTTTTTTCTTCAAGGGATCATAAATACAAGATATGACCGCTTCGCCTTTATAATGTAATGCCACCATAACACAGAAATTTTCATCACCATTGGCAAAGTTATTCGTACCATCTAATGGATCAACCAGCCATACAAGGTCTTCCTTATACGCTTCTTTTAAAAGTTTTGGATTAGTAGAAACAGCTTCTTCACCAATTACAACTGAACCTTCGACAAGTTTTGGAAGCAGCGCATCGAGGCGTTTTTCCATCTCAATATCTACCACAGTCACGTAATCGCCAGGCGTTTTCTGACGCTTTTCCTCATCAGAAAGCGTTTTGAATTTTGGCAACATGATTTCTTCCGCTAGTTGTCGTAAATGCGGTCCTAATCTATCTGCTGAAAATTCCGGCATAGCCATAATAGGCCCCCGTAGTATGATATGCTAAAAACTCAATAATAATATAGCGTTATAGATAATAAATAAAAGCGGATTTCTGCCTATTTATGATAAATTACTTTAACGGATCAAAAGGAATTCGAGTTTCATCTTCGTCTTCTAAAACAAGCTCATCTTGGTAATCATCTTCGGGCAGTTGATTTGGGTATGACGAGAAGTATTTGCCCATCATATCCGCTGCGAATGAAACTCGTAGAATAATTTTTCCTTCATCTGTATCTGTGCGCTGTAAAACATCTGCATGTTCATAAAGCCAAGAAAGTTGTTTGCCATCCCACGGCTCAATTTCAAGCTCTAATTCAGTATTATGACGGGTTAGCAAATCGTCTAAACGCGAGAGAAGCGCATTACATCCTTCGCCATTCAAAGCTGAGATTGCGATAAGATTTTCATCTCTTAACGTCTTCTCTAGCAATGCCTTTCGCTCTTCACCTTCTACTAGATCAAGTTTATTCCAAGCTTCAACCACGGGTACCGATTGTCCCATATTCAAGCTAGCAAGTACGGTTTCCACGTCACGTAATTGTTCCTCACTATCGCTACATGCAATGTCACGAACATGAAGTACAATATCTGCCTCCAATACTTCTTCCAATGTTGCTCGAAAGGCAGCAATTAAATCGTGAGGCAGATCGGAAATAAAACCTACCGTATCGGATAGGATAACTTTACGTCCACTAACAAGTTCAACCGAACGCATTGTCGGGTCCAAGGTTGCAAATAAAAGATCTTTTGCAAAAACGTCAGAGTTTGTCAGACGATTAAATAACGTTGATTTTCCAGCATTTGTGTATCCAACAAATGCTATAACTGGATAAGGGACACGTTTACGGGCAGAACGTTGTAACTCACGCGTTCTCTTAACACGTTCTAGTTCACGTTTTAACTTATCAATACGTTCGTCGATCAAGCGTCTATCGATTTCAAGTTGGCTTTCACCAGGGCCACCAATAAAGCCTAGCCCCCCTCTTTGTCGTTCTAAGTGAGTCCAGCTACGTACTAAGCGGGATCTTTGATATTTCATAGCTGCAAGTTCTACCTGCAAACGACCTTCATGTGTGCGTGCGCGTGCCCCAAAAATTTCTAGGATTAAGCCTGTTCGGTCAATAACCTTACATTCCCAGGCTTTCTCCAGATTTCGTTGTTGAATGGGCGTAAGGCTACTATCAACAATTGCCAAGTCAATTTCTTCGTTTTTAATTAATTTAGCTAATCGTTCTTTCGCGCCACCGCCAATTAAATGAGCTGGGCTTACTTTATCTGTGCGAATTGTTTCTGCATGCACAACATCTAACTCAATTGCTTGAGTTAGGCCAATTGCTTCTTCCAAACGGGCGTCTGGGCTACGTAGAGGTTCACCCTTAATACGAATGATTGGGTGAATCACTAGAGCCCGACTACTTTCAGCCGGGCCCCAACCTTTGCCTTCATGGCGATGTTCTTTAGTCAATTAAGTACCATCCAACAGAATTAATTTGGATGTAAGCATAGCGAAAATTACGCAGATTCGCCTTCATCCTTTTCGTTTGGTTCAAACAGCTGAACCGGAGTTGCCGGCATAATAGTGGAAATTGCATGTTTGTAAACCAACTGAGAATGTGCATCGCGACGAAGCAAAACGCAGAAATTATCAAACCAAGTCACAATACCTTGTAATTTCACACCATTCACTAAAAAGACTGTAACGGATGCTTTGTTTTTACGCAGGTTATTTAAGAATACATCTTGCAGATTTTGTGTTTTTTCGGACATTTGTGCCCCCATTTTCTTTTAGTTATTTGTTGTTTATTTTTCATCGCTTGAAAAAGTTATTGAATGTCCCCAATTCAAATTACCCAGTAAAGAACCATCATTCTTCCCGCAGCCATTCATAACCTCGCAAAGCAAGAAGCGACAAAATAGAATTTTATCGCTTAGATACTCTAATCTGGATTGCGTTTAGAATGCAAGAGGACTTGTGAACTATTTGTATTTTTTTAATAAAACTGTCTTATTTCGCGTATCAGGCTGTCAAAATCTGGATGAACTTGATGGGGGCAAGCTGCCATATCTGTAGGTACTTCATTAAAATGAAGCAAAATTCCTGTGCAACCAGCATTTTCAGCAATTTTTATGTCCACTTCGGAATCACCGACAAACCAAATGGCTTCGTTTAACTCAAGATTCGTTTCTTCGAGAGCTAAATACAAAGGATCGATCGCAGGTTTGTCATTTTCAGCATCACCTGCGCCGATCATACGGTGGAAAAGCTCGTCCCATTCGAGATGTTTTGCTTCTTGCCTAAGATATTTTCCTGTTTTATTGCTAACAAGGGAGATTGGAATATCTAGTGATTTAAGATCATTAAGGAAAATATCAGCCCCTTCCAGTTTTTGTAATTCTTCAAGATGCACTTTCTCAAATGTATCATAGAAGATGTCGCGCGCTTTTTCCCACTCATCATGGAATATATCTGGAAAGCTATCCCTCAAAGAATATTTAACATTTGACTTAACTTCATCCATGGTCATTGGCTTTTTATCAAATGCTAAATAGGTCTCTTCAAGGGATTTATGGATGACTGGCCACGTGTTGACCAAGGTATTATCCCAATCAAAAACGATAGCCTTCGGATGTTTTAATTTTTCAATTCGTCTAATCATTTTGATTATGCCAAACTAGAAATATTCAAGTCGAACTGCGAAAAGTTTTTCAACCTTTCGAACGACTTCAGAAGATGCACATAGAATAATAATATCGTTTTCTTCAATAATTGTCCCGGCGCGTGGAATTATAATTTCCTCTCCACGAACAATTGCACCAACAACAACACCTTTTGGAATCTTTGCGTCGCGGATTGCCTTACCTACCAATTGGGAAGTTGCTAATGCTTCGGCTTCAATGACTTCAGCCTCAGCATCTCTTAAGCTATGTACAGCACGAATACGTCCACGACGAACATGCTGTAAGATGGTAGATGCAGTGATTTCTCTTGGACTTACCACAACATCAATTCCAAGGTTGTTTATAAGTTGGTTATAGTTCGCCTTATTCACCAAAGTTATAGCACGCTCAACACCCTGACGTTTTGCTAGAAGCGAAGAAAGAATATTTGTCTCATCTTGATCTGTGACGGCAACTACTGCTTCTGCACGCGAGATATTGGCCTCCTCAAGGATTTCGCTATCTAGAGCATCGCCACGAATAACACTTGTAGTTGGTAAAATCTCTGCCACTTCGCGAGCACGTTCTGGGCTATACTCAATAATACGAGCAGAATATCCATCATTGGCTTCTTCAAGTTCTTTAGCTAGATAGGTGCCTATATTACCGCCACCAATAATGACGATCCGGCGCGTTTCTTTTTCTTCATGGCCAAATGCAGACATTGCACGAGACAGATGCGCTGTTTCCGTAACAAAATACACCTCATCCCCAGCAAACATTTGGTCATTAGATGTTGGAATAATCATCTTTGTGTCGCGACGAATAGCAATCACCCTAATACTCAAATCCGGAAACAATGAAGTCAGTTGTCGCAATGGCGTATTAATAATCGGAGTATCTTCTGTGCAGCGCACTCCGATAACACGGACACGATCATCAGCCATTGGAATCATGTCAAATGCGCCAGGGACATGAAGTCTTCGGTTTATAGCTCTCGCAACTTCTATCTCCGGCGAAATAATTACGTCGATTGGCAAATTATCTTTGGAAAATAAATTTCCCCATAAAGGATCGAGATAATTTTGCTGTCGGATACGCGCTATTTTAGTTGGAACATTGAACAAGGAATGAGCAACCTGACACGCTGTCATATTCACTTCATCTGTAAACGTAACTGCAATCAGCATATCTGCATCTTCAGCCCCTGCTCTTTCCAACGTATGGGGATGAGCCGCATGACCGACGAAGGCTTGGACATCAAGCTGATCATTGATTTTGCCAATTAATTCAGGGGACTGATCCACAACAGTAATATCGTTGTCTTCTGCAGAAAGATAGCGCGCGAGATGGAAACCTACTTGTCCGGCGCCGCAAATGATGACTTTCATGAATTAACCCCAAAGATAAAAATAGAAACTGACTTAGATTAAGAACCAGTTGATTTTGTATTGGATTGAACACCTAAACCTTTAAGTTTGCGATGTAAAGCAGCACGATCCATTCCAACGAATTCTGCCGTACGGCTAATATTGCCACCAAAGCGATCCAGATGAAACATTAGATATTCTCTCTCAAAGGATTCTCGTGCTTCACGAAGTGGTTTGTTCAGTACCTCTGGCGCACGAGACCAACTCATTAGCTTTGACTCGCTCTGCTCACTTAAAGCGGAATTTACAACGTCTCCGCTAATAGCACTGTTATCACGATTTTGAGCTATAATAAGGGCCCGCTCAATAATATTTGCTAATTCCCAAACATTACCCGGCCATTCATGAGTTTGAAGAACCGAAACGGCATCTTCTGTAAGAATTGGCGTAGCCCGTCCAGTCGCTATTGCACGCTTCTTAAGTAGTTGTTTTGCTAAATCAGGGATGTCATCTCTACGCTCAACAAGTGGTGGGATGTTTAAAGGCACCACATTTAGGCGATAATATAAATCTTCTCGGAAAAGACCATTTTCCATGAGTTGTTGGAGGTTTTTATTGCTTGTCGCAAGAACTCTAACATTCACCTCTACAAAACCTTCACCACCAAGACGTTGGAACTTTTGAGAATGCAAGACGCGTACAATACGACCTTGTGTATCCAAAGGCATATCTGCCACTTCATCAAGTAGTAAAATACCGCTATGAGCCTCTTCCAGTAACCCTACTTTGCGCGGTGTATCTGGTGTTTGTTCTACACCAAATAGAGTTTCTTCTACTTTTTCAGAAGACAATGCTGCGCAATTCAAAACCACAAATGGTCCATCTTTCCTAGGGGATTGTTTATGAATGAGTTTAGCAACGAAATTCTTACCTGAACCCGGATCACCAGTGATTAAAACCCTGCTCTCCATTTCAGCGACACGCTCAATTTCTTTTTGGATTTCAGTGATGACACTTGATTGACCAACGAGGTTTAGATGCTCGCCTTCGCCACTCAGTTTTTTTAGTTCTTCATTCTCTTTACGTAACTTTGCTTCGGATAAAGCACGTTCTATTGTATGAAGAAGAACATCGGTTTTAAAAGGTTTTGCAATAAAATCATACGCACCGATTTTTGTCGCGCTTACAGCCATATCCACAGTTCCATGACCTGAAATCATAATAACTGGTAATGACGGGTGGTTTTTCTTAATGTTTTCTAAAATTTGTATGCCATCATGTTCGCTACCATTTAACCAAACGTCCAAAATCATGAGGGCTGGTTGACGTGCTGCTACTGCAGCATAAGCTTCCTTATCAGATGCAGCTTCTCTTGCTTCATATCCTTCATCACGTAAAATCTCTGCGATTAAACCACGAATATCAGCTTCATCATCTACAATTAGAATTTCAGGCGCCATTGCCTGTATACTCCATTAGTTATTTGTTATCGTTATGCACCGCGTTGGCCGGATTGACCAGAAAATATCAAGGTTGCGATAGCCCCAGCTCGTCCGTCTTCGCGATCATTCAAAATAAACTCACCATTGTGGTCTTCCATAATCTTTTTCACGATCGCTAAACCTAATCCAGTTCCCTTTTCACGCGTAGTAACATAAGGTTCCATTAAGTTTTTACGCTCTTCAACTGGTAGCCCCTTGCCATTATCGGTGATTCTTACTTCTAGACCGCCTTCTTTTTGTAGTAATTCGAGTTTTATTTCACCTTTCTCTAGTCGACGATCTTGAGTTCGTCCTTCAATGGCATCATACGCATTTTGTAGTAAATTCGTTAAAACTTGAGAGATTTGCCTACCATCACAAAAAGCTGAAATTTCTCCTTGCGGAATTTCTGAAATATATTCCACATTTCTATTTGCGTTCTTTTGCAGGAAAACAGTTTGGCGACATAAGTCAGCTAAATTTTCCATTTGCATTGTTGGTTTTGGCATACGTGCAAAGCTAGAGAATTCAGAAACCATTCGTCCAATATCTTCCACATGACGAACAATCGTATCAGTGCAAGCCTCAAACGTTTCTTTATCATCTTGAATTTGTTTTGAATATTTTCGTTTCAACCGTTCTGCAGAAAGCTGAATTGGTGTTAAAGGGTTTTTAATTTCATGTGCAATGCGTTGTGCTACATCTGCCCAAGCAGCCTTCCGCTGAGCTGATTGTAGATTCGTAATGTCATCAAATGTTACGATAAAACCATCTACGATTACTTCATCATCTAAAGTTTCTGTTTCTGCACCAATGCGTACATAAAGATTACGCATCTGCCCGTCCACATCGATTTTGATTTCTTCACCTAAAAATTGATCAATATGATAATCTTGTATGGCTCTTTTTAACAATGGTGCCATTTCAGGAACGAGTGAAGCAAGCTCGTGTCCTTTCAATTCATCTAACCTCAATCCTAGTAATTCCGAGGCAACTTTGTTAGGCAAATCTATCCGCCCTTTTCTATCAAGACCAATAACACCAGCAGAAACACCTGTTAATACGGCTTCTGTAAAGCGCCTTCTTTCATCTATAACTTGGCTAGCCTCAATAATTTCTTTTCTTTGAGTTTCAAGCTGTTCCGTCATTCTGTTAAAAGCTCGACTGAGCGTAGCAAGCTCATTTTCTTTCTTAACTTCAGGAACTCGGATGGACAAATCTCCACTTCGAATAGCTTCTGTTCCTGCAATTAGTGTGGAAATCGGACGTGTCAAATTGGCGGCAAAACTTAAACCAATCCAAACAGCTGCTAGGAGCAATAATAGAGTCACAATCATGAAGGCGAATGCAAATGATATTTTAATATCGCCACGTTGCTGTTCAAGGTTACGAAATTGTGCCACTGCATTCTGTGCCTTAGTCGCTTTTTCAAGAACTAAAGGATCAATATAACGCCCTGCTAGTAAATATATATCGCCGATAAAGCCATCAAGCTTTACCAATGCACGTACACGATCTTCTTGTGCAGTTGAAAGGAGAGTAACCTCTCCCCGGCTCGCTTCTTCAAAAGCAGATTGTGGAATTGGTTCAAATTCCAATACATAAGTAAAGCCAGCCCTTGCCTTTACTCCGTCGGTTGGATGGAAGATTAGAGCTTCTGTTACATTCCGAAGGTCAGCATGAATTTTTAGTGCGCGTTCCAATAAAGCATCATTGTTGATCATGATATGTGAGTCTTTGGAAATGTCACGTGCGATACGCAATGCATCAGCTTGCAGAATTTTATTATGTTCTGCGAGATAGGCTTCGGCGATTGCCTGACTTTCGACAACGGCCGTGCGTACGCGTTGGCTAAACCATGAGTCCAAACCGAGGTCAAAAAATATCAAAGAAAATATTGAAATAAGAATAGCGGGTACCGCTGCTAATGCTGCAAAATATAAAACTAATGTTGAATGGATTTGCGCACCTGCCGATCCTCTACGTCTTGCAGACCAAATTTGAACCAGGCGGTGTGTCAGAATGACTGAAGTCGCAAGTAGCAAGGCACCATCAATGTATATCATAAGCAATATTTGATCGGCGGTAACCTCATAGGGTAGCGCACCACTCATTACGACGAATGTGGCTACGCCAAATAGAATTGAAGTGAAAGCAAGCGCAATCGCAATAGATCTGTTCAGACGTCGTATTTTACGCTTTCGTTCATTTTCTTCAATTATGTTTGTTTCTGCATTTACCATATAAAGTATGCCTTAGATTATATACGCTTAGAGGTGCCACGTATCACAGGAATACCAAGCTCTCTGATTTTCTTGCGTAACGTATTACGATTCAGACCTAAAATGTCAGCAGATTTTATTTGATTTCCATCCGTGTATTCCAAACATAAATTAATCAAGGGGTGTTCAAACTCCTTTAACATTTGGGCATATAAACCTGATGCAGGTAAATCATCTCCATGGGCTTCGAAATATTTTCTTAGATGCCTTTCTATAGCTTCAGACATGCTTTCACCTTCGTTAGGCGTATTGCGGTCTGGAAGGATGTTTTGTTGATCAGAAAGCTCTGCTTCGATCACATCAACATCAATATCATCTTGTGCATAAAGTGCAGCGAGTCGATGAACCAAATTTTCTAGCTCACGTACATTTCCTGGCCAACGTGCATCCTTTAATTTTTTCATGGCCGACGGTGTGATTGTTTTGGAAGGTAGCCCTTGATCAACAGCATGAGATAAAAAATGATTTACCAGATCGGGAATATCATCTTTACGTTCTCTTAATGAAGGCACGCGGATAGGAACAACATTCAAGCGATAAAATAAATCTTCACGGAAATGACCTGATTGAACCATTCGTTTAATATCGCGGTGAGTAGCTGCAACGATACGAATGTCTGTTTTAATAGGCTGTCTTCCGCCCACAGTCATATATTCACCTTCTTGGAGAACTCGCAAAAGACGAGTTTGCGCCTCCATTGGCATATCGCCAATTTCGTCAAGAAATAAAGTTCCTCCCTGCGCTTGCTCAAAGCGACCTGCATATCTAGAAGTTGCACCGGTAAAGGCACCTTTCTCATGGCCAAATAATTCACTCTCAATCAAATCTTTGGGTATTGCTGCCATGTTTACCGCAACAAATGGACCGGCTTTTCGTTTCGAAAAATCGTGTAATGCACGAGCAATTAACTCTTTACCAGTTCCAGATTCTCCGGTGATTAGAGCAGATAAATCAGTCGCTGTAAGACGTGCAATTACTCTATACACCTCTTGCATTGCTGGAGTTCGTCCAATAAGCGGAAGTTTTTCACCGTCGCTAGGTTGTTCTGATTGTGATGAGGTTTCTGGTGAAAACGCTAATGCACGACCGACACAATCAATGACTTCGGATAGATCAAACGGTTTTGGAAGATATTCGAAAGCTCCTTTTTCAGTTGCCTTAACCGCAGTTAGTAAAGTGTTTTGTGCAGACATGACAATAACGCGTAGATCAGGGCGGCGCTTTCTGATTTGAGGTAATAAATCTAGTCCATTTCCATCTGGCATGACGACGTCGGTTATGACAAGTGCCCCAAGCCCAGATTCAACCCAACTCCATAGAGTTGCTGTATTTCCCGTAAGACGCACATCATAACCTTGCCTATTTAAAGCCTGACCAAGTACGGTACGGATCGCACGATCATCATCTGCGACGAGAATAGTTTCACCAGCCATCATTCCGTTCCTTCTCAGTTCTTCATCATTGGAAGCAATACATTAAATTTGGTTGCACCGGGCTTGCTATCAAGCTCAATAGCACCGCCGTGATCCCCAACAAGCTTAGCAACAAGAGCCAAACCTAGACCAGAACCATTATGCTTTGTGGTTATAAAGGGATCAAAAAGATGATCTCGAATATCATCTGGAATGCCGGGTCCATTATCTTCAATTGTGACCATCAGAGGGAGATAATGCGGGGTGCCCCCACCCGGTAAAGCAAGCCTGACGCCATGACGATAAGATGTTTTTATGGTAATTCGCCCATCTTGGCCTTCTAAAACCTCTGCTGCGTTTTTCACTAAATTCATAAATATCTGAACTAACTGGTCACGATCACCAAATACAGCAGGTAACGATGGATCATAGTTCTCAATGATTTTAAACTTCGACGCGAAACCAGATTTTGCTGAACGCACCACATGATCAAGAACTTCATGAATATTCACGGCAGAGCGATCTAGCAAAGGATTATCAGTGAAAACTTCCATGCGATCTAAAAGTTTTACAATCCGATCTGTTTCATCTTTGATAAGAGTTGTTAACTCACGGTCATTTGGTTCTATAATCATTTCTAATAACTGAGCAGCACCACGAATGCCTGATAATGGGTTTTTGATTTCATGTGAAAGCATCGCAGCAAGCGCGGACACGGAGCGCGCTGCTCCTTTTTGGGAGAGATTATCGTTTAACTTCTCTGCAATAGACTCATGCTGAAACACCAAAGTAATTGCTGATGGATCATCTATAACCGGTGCGGCAGATATAGAAACTTGATGGGAACCAATCTTTGGAGAAGCTAGTATGATTCCATGTTCAGTATAGCTTGTGCCATGCCGACGAACTTTGGAAAGTAAGAATAATACCGGACTATCTTGTGGAATTAAATCTTGTAGATTTTGACCAATTAACTGCTCGCGACTTCCTTGTAGAAAACCCTCTGCCGCAAGATTTAGAAAAGAAATATCATCTTTTTGATTAACAACAAGAACCGGATCAGGCATAGAATTTAAAATAATATCCGGTGTCATGAAATAACCTGTTTATTCATACTGTTATTTATAAGAGGGTCATAAAATTCTACAATTGCCTGCTTCACTTCTTCAGGCTTTGTAAGTTTCATCAGATAGTCCCTAAAGCTTGCAGCACCCGGAACTGATTTAACATACCAGGTCAAATGTTTACGCGACATGCGGACCCCCATATATTCGCCATGATGGCTCAACATTTCTTCATAATGACTCAACAAAGTGTCACGTTGAATTAAGAAATCAGGGGTATCGATAATACGGTTATCATTTAAATAAGCGATAACTTGTGACAAAAACCATGGCTTTCCTTGCGCGCCACGTCCAATCATAATGCCGTCAGCTTGTGATTTTTCAAGCGCTTCACGTGCATCATAAACTGTATTGATATCGCCATTCACGAGAACAGGTATTGATACTGCGCCCTTAACATTTTTCACGAAAGACCAGTCTGCATGACCTGTATATTTCTGTTCTCTAGTACGCCCATGAACTGTTACGAGTTTAATTCCAATTTTTTCTGCCTTTGAAGCCAAACTGGGTGCATTCAGATCATCATGATCCCATCCCATACGCATTTTAACAGTTACAGGGATAGAAACACTATTTAGCACTGCTTCAATAATACGGCATGCCTGATCTTCGTCTTTCATTAATGCAGAACCACAAGCTTTGTTGGTTACCTTCTTAGCGGGGCAACCGAAATTAATATCTACAATATCTGCCCCAAGGTCCTCGCAAAACTTTGCTGCCTTTCCCATAGTTTCTGGGTCATGGCCTACTAATTGAATAACTTGGGGTTGATCAATTTCAGATTTAGATAATCGTTTCATAGTGCCTTCGGTTTCACGCAAGGCTTCATTCGATGCAACCATTTCCGATACGACCATCCCTGCCCCGAATTTTTTAACGGCTCTTCGGAAAGGTAAATCGGTAACGCCTGACATAGGCGCAAGCACGACAGGCGTATCTAGGCGGATGTCACCAATTTGTATAGGCTTTAGCATTTCGGATGCCTTAATCTGATGGGTGCACAAAATTTAAGCATATATAGTTTATGCACAAAAGATAGGCCAGAAAATAATGCTGAAACGGTGTAAGTTAATGAAGTTAACGGTTACAAAAGAACATCAGAGATGAATTTCACGCCGGGGTAGCCCGCAGTTACTAATAGGTAAGCTAATAAAATCCAATGAGAAGCCTTACGACCTCGTAACCCAAGCTTCCTGTGCATATAAAGTAATACAGCAATCCCAAAAAACGCAATCGTGGTTAGTGTTGTCTTATGATCAAACGTAAACCAGCTGTCATGATAAATAATATTTACAGCAACACCAGTAATCAAATCAACGGCCAGAAGAAGTTCGGCAAAAACCATAAAAAGAAACTGCAAGTGGTTTGCGTCATATACGGAAGGCAACATATCTGCAATTTTTGACTTAGTGCGACGTTTTAAGGATGTCTCTTTTATCGCTACTGCCAGAGCTGTGATTGCAGCTAAAGTTAACAAAGCATAAGTTAATACAGCAAATAGAATATGAAGAATCAGCCAGCTACTCTCAGCAATAGGATCGCCTATATTTCCACTTGTATTTGATATTGCGGCCAATGCAGCAAGATAAATCATATAAAAAGAAATTAAGCTTGTAAGTTTTTTTGCTGCAGGCTCAACAAGGGAAAATAATATATATATCAGGCAGCTACCAAATATTGTTGCTGAGATAGTTGAAGAAAAACTACGTTCCCAATGATGATGCCATACGTAATAGAAAGAAATTCCCGAAATCAGGGTTGCGAAGATGAGTAGATAAAATAAAATCGCGTCATCTTGCATCTTTCGGAAGGAAAGAATGCAGATCGGCAGAAATGCGAAAGCTGGCGCCCAAGATAGGATGGTAGAATATTCAGACATGTTGCGAGTTATATCATCTCTTTAACGG
>NZ_SMMC01000182.1:27035-31861 GCF_009711445.1 Curvivirga aplysinae
AATTCCAGAATTTAAATGAAAAATTCAATAGATATAAAAAAAATTGCCTTGATTGTTGCTGCTGGACGCGGATATCGCGCGGGTGGTGATATTCCAAAGCAATATCGGTTGATCGCAAAAAAGTCGCTTATTCGTTATGCTGCTGAAGTTTTCACGCATTCCGCTGAGATAGACGACCTTTATATTGTAATACATCCAAATGATGAAAAGTTATATACCAACGCTCTTTATGGATTAAACTATAAGGTAATTTCAGGTGGCAATGAACGGCAGGACTCTGTCAGACTAGGCTTAAAAGCAATCTCGGATAAATACTCATCCGACGATTTGGTTTTTATTCACGATGCTGCTCGACCGTTTTTGTCTGAAGAATTGATATCGGACTGTATTCAAGCGCTAAACAGTAAAGATGTTGACGGCATCATCCCTGCGTTGGAAGTCGTTGATACTGTTAAACGAGTTGATGAGAATGCAATCATAAATGAAACAGTTGATCGATCTGTTTTAAGAAATGTACAAACCCCGCAAGTATTCCCTCTATCTAAAATCTTAGATGCCCATCTTAAGGCTGAAGGGAAAAAGCTAACGGATGATGCATCTGTCGCAGAAGCTGCTGGTTTACGTTTAAAATGCATACAGGGTAGCGTTGATAATTTTAAAGTAACGCGTCCCGAAGATTTTACCGCTGCGGAACGAAAATTAAGTGAAATAGAAATGAAAACACCACGAATGGCTACAGGCTTTGATGTGCATGCTTTTGAAGAAGGGGATCACGTCACGTTATGCGGGGTGAATATTCCTCATACTCAGAAATTAAAAGGACATTCAGATGCGGATGTTGCCATGCATGCCCTAACAGATGCTTTGCTGGGGTGTATTTCGGCGGGTGATATAGGCACGCATTTCCCGCCAAGCGAACCACAATGGAAAGGTGCCGCTTCCCACATCTTCCTCAAACATGCGCGGGAGTTGATCGTCAAGGAAGGCGGCGAAATTCAACATGTAGATGTTACTATCATCTGTGAAGCACCCAAAGTGGGAAAACACAAAGATGCCATGCGCGAAAAATTGGCAAAATTACTGAGGTTGGATGTGAAAAGAGTTAGTGTGAAAGCCACGACGACGGAAAAGCTTGGCTTTACAGGCCGTCAAGAAGGTATTGCTGCACAAGCAGCGGCAACTATATTGGTATAAGAGAACTCATAAATGACAAAAACAAAGCGCCCTTCTCTCAAAAACCTTGATGTCATAATCGCCACTTGGTTTGGTAGTGGGTATATAAAGCCTGCACCAGGCACATGGGGCACTATTTGCGCCCTACCATTTGCTGTGGCAATTCATATTCATCTCGGACCAATCGCATTAGCTATTGCTGCAATTGTGGCTTATTTCTTAGGTGTTTGGTCGGCAGGACAATATTCAGGTAGAACGCAGAGCCATGATGCGTCTGAGATTGTTATCGATGAAGTAGCTGGTGTTTGGGTGACATTAGCAATGGCTCCAATGACCGGGGAAAATTTGGTCATTGGTTTTTTGTTATTTCGTCTATTTGATATCTTAAAACCATTTCCTATTAGCTTCATCGATAAGAATGTAAAAGGTGGGGCTGGTATCATGCTAGATGATATGGTTGCGGGTGCCTTTGCGGGTATATGTTTGCTTGTTTTGCATGAATGGGGGATCGTAACAAATGTTTTCTAAGGAAATACGGGATTTATCTACACGTCTATTATCAGAATGTCGGTTAAAGAAATGGACGGTTTCAACTGCGGAATCTTGCACTGGCGGTTTAATTGCCGGTGCTTTGACTGAAATAGCTGGATCATCTGATGTCGTTGATCGTGGTTTTATCACTTATTCAAATGAGGCCAAGAACGAATTAATCGGTGTGAACTCAGATACGATAAGACATCATGGTGCGGTAAGTCATGAAGTTGCGGAACAAATGGCAATCGGGGCTATCAAAGAAGCACAGACCAATCTTGCGATTGCTGTCACAGGCGTTGCAGGCCCCGGAGCATCAGAAAACAAACCAGCAGGCTTAGTTTATATTGGGATTGCTGCAGATAATTTAGAATCCCCAATTGTCACGAAGTTAAATTTCGAAGGTAATCGCTCTGAAGTAAGACGTGGTACAGTTCGAACAGCACTGTTTTTGGCTCTATCTGTTATTCAAAAGGACTAACGTGATCTGTATATTGAATAAGATCAAGTAACGGATGTCCTTCAGTTTTCATACAGGTAGCAAAAATATCATCCCAATTGCCCACTATTGAAAAGAATTCTTTTGGGTTCGACAAAAGATTTTTTTCACGATTAGAAAGTTGTGTGATCGCTTCATCAATTGGTGATATCGTAGTGTCTTCTATCTTACTTTTTACAAAGAATACATTTTTAGGGAATGTTACAAGCGATGCGAGCATTACTCCTGCCACCTCCGCAATCCTTGCTGAATTTTCAAGATTGAATCCGACTTGATCAAAAAGGATTTTACGTACTTTTCCGGCCACCAATAAACAAACCCGGTGATCGTCCAGATTACTGCCAGGGCCACTCGTTGTATTTTCACGAATAAAAAATAAGACGGATTGAGTTTTGGTTAATGGATCGTTTCCTAGGATTTCCATAACTCTCTGACTTGCTGTAAAACCATCATAAGCAGTTGGTCTTGCGTATTTTTTTAGGATGATCGTTTCTGAATACGTGTCATTCTCTACTAAAACACCAGCAAGCGACAAAGCATCTTCAATAGCTTTTAAGGTGCTCGCGCGCGGATCACCTAACCCACGCTCTATATTATTCAATGTCGCCAGAGATACACCTGCTGCTTTTGCTAACTCAGATTGCTTAGCATTAATTAAAGCACGACCAGCCCTGATTTGTTCTGGTGAAATCATATTTGCCCCATAAATTAGGTATGAAACCTATTAAAACAGATCCATTATCTAGTTATTGGATTAAATATATCGATTCGACGCTTTATGTAATTGTTACTTATTATAGACGGAGTCCGCTCTTTTAGAAAAAGCTTCCACCATTTTATGAAAGACTTCTTTGAAGAACATATTCGCAACCCCTTGGAGAATGCGTGACTTAAATTCGAAATCAATCATGAAATGTATCTCACAGCCGCCTTCTACCTCTGAGAACTTCCATTCATTTAAGAGATGTTTGAATGGTCCAGTTTCATACTTCACATCCACAATAAGATCGTCATCGAAAAAAGTAACGCGACTGGTATATTTTTCATTAAAGTTCTTAAATCCGGCCATTAAATCGGCAAGAATAATATTATCCATGCGCTTGCGGATTCTTACATTCTGGCACCATGGCAAGAATTCAGGATATTTCTCCACATCGCAAACAAGATCATACATATCCTTTGGGGGATGCGCGATAAAATGTTTCTCCTCATGCCTTGGCATAAGGGCCCTCCTTCAATGAAAATGATAAATGAATTATTTTGAAGATTCCGCCGATTTTGCAAGTTGCTCATTACGTGCTTTACGTAATTCTGCAAAATCATCTCCCGCCAAATAACTGGAACGTGTTAATGGAGACGATGAAACCATCAAAAACCCTTTTGCACGTGCCATTGTGGCATAATTTTCAAATTCTTCTGGTGTAACAAACTTATCGATCGCCGCATGCTTAGGAGTTGGTTGTAGATATTGACCTACCGTCAAGAAATCCACATCCGCAGCCCGGTAATCATCCATCATTTGTTGAATTTCGATTTTAGTTTCACCAAGGCCAACCATAATACCAGATTTTGTAAAGATTGACGGATCAAGCTGCTTCACGCGATCTAGCAAGTTTAAAGACGTGTAATAACGTGCACCCGGGCGGATGGTTGGATATAGTCGTGGGACAGTTTCAAGATTATGGTTAAACACATCTGGACGAGCTTCGACAACGATTTCCACCGCACCTTTCTTATCTTTAAAGTCAGGTGTCAGAATTTCAATTGTCGTATTGGGGGCCCGCTCTCTGATTGCTTTAATTGTCTCGGCAAAATGCTGCGCGCCACCATCATCTAGATCATCTCGATCAACTGAAGTTACTACGACATGCTCTAGACCCAATTTCGCTGTTGAATCTGCAACCCGATAAGGTTCAAAAATATCCAAGCCGTTTGGCTTACCCGTTGTTACGTTACAAAAGGCACAGGCGCGTGTGCAAATCTCGCCCATAATCATGAATGTAGCATGTTTTTTGGCCCAACATTCGCCAATATTTGGACAGGCAGCTTCTTCACATACTGTAACAAGATTATTTTCGCGTACTAAAGACGCAGTCTTACGATAATCCTTACTAACAGGCGCTTTCACCCGAATCCATTCAGGTTTACGCTGAATAGGATTATCTGGACGATTTCTTTTTTCGGGATGTCGGTGTTTTGGTTTTTCAACTGGCTTTACTAGACTATCAGACATTTCTGCGCCCTTTACTTTTTATTGTATGCGAAATCCCCACAACAAAGAAGGTATATCTCTACATGCAGCGTAAGTAAAGTAAACTATAGATATCTATAGGCTCAGGGAAATTTAAGCTTAAATCTCTTCAAGCTTAATTTTATCAAAACCGGTTTTGCGTGATTTCAGTGCAGTACTGATATTTTTCAGCAATAACTGTAAATCACCCGCATTATAGTCTTCGGACTCATTATCCAAAGCTAGATCGGTTTTCACAATTAAGACATGTGTCCACTTATTGTTACTCCACTCCATTTGCTTTTTCGTGGAAATAATATGAGGAACATCAATTTTCATCATGTCGCTATCCCATTCGCGCCAATTCCAATTATCTATTTATATATTACTATT
>NZ_SMMC01000103.1 GCF_009711445.1 Curvivirga aplysinae
AACATTCTTTCACCTTATATAAGATGCATAATAAATACTTGTTATGGAGATAAAACATGTCTATATTCACAAGCACAGAAATTGGAAGCCCTGCCAATCAGGCCAGCCAGCGCGCTATCCGAAATGGATGGATGGCATCTATCTTTCATGTGATTTTGGCATTTTCCTATGGAGGTTTTTATCAACCTACATGGTTAACAGGAAACATGATTGAAGGTGTTGTTTTCGCGGTCATGGCCTTAACCGTCCCAATCACAATGGCAGTCATAGGCATAACCAGTTACAAATTGCACTATCGTAAGTTAATGCAAGAACAAACCAAATTAAATGATCCGCTGTTTCAACCTGAAACTCTGGTTGCTGCGGAATAAAAAAGAGACAAGATGCGCCTTACCCAGTTTACAGATTATGCTTACCGTGCCCTGATTTATCTTGCGATGCGACCTGATGAACTTTGTACAGTTCAGGAAATTTCGGATTGTTACAAGCTGTCCAAAAATCATTTAATGAAGGTTATCCAGAAACTCGGTCAAACAGGATTTGTTGAGACGATTCGTGGAAAAGGTGGTGGTTTACGCCTAGCGCACCCAGCTTCTGAAATCAATATTGGCGCTGTTGCCCGTGCTATGGAAGGCCCATTATGTGTCGTTGAATGTATGGGAGATAACTCCGCCTGTAAAATTGAAAGCGGTTGTATATTGAAATCTGCCCTAACACGCGCCGCAAACGCTTTTTTCAACATTTTAGATGAATATAGCTTAGAAGATATTACCAAACGCAAAAGCGAACTTGGTCGTCTTTTGTTTACTGACGCAGCTTAAGGATATGAAGATGACTGCAACATTCATGGATCACAAAGAAATCAACGACCAAACCATTAAGATTCTGGTAGATCATTTCTATGGGAAAATCTTAGAAGATGAATTAGTAGGGCCACTTTTCAAACGTCATATAGGCGACACACTCGATCAATGGGGCGATCACTTATTAACCATGTATCGCTTTTGGGCATCTGTCATGAATGGTACAGGACAATATAAAGGGAGCCCACATATGGTTCATAGCCGTTTCGCACATGAAGCAGAATCAGAGTTCTTCCAACGCTGGCTCAGCCTATGGTTTGAAAGCTGTGACGAAATCTTTGCCTCAAATGCGGCTGATAAGTTTAAGAAGAAGGCTGAAATGATTGCTAAAAGCCTCCACTATACGATGTTTGATGACAAATTACCCGAAGGCTACATTCCCCAACCACAATCTGCTGCCTAAATTTCATTCATTGAACTACGGACGCTTCTTGAACAGTTTCCGACGACTGAAACGGTTCAATTTGCGCAGCTTTCTCGGCGTCATACATCTTATCCAACTCGGCTTTAGCAATATTGAATGACTTAAGCTGTTGTTTGTTCAACTTCTTACCTGTTGGTAATTTAACAGAAAGTGGATTCACCGCACGACCATTTTTATGCACTTCAAAGTGAAGATGATTTCCTGTCGATCGGCCTGTTGTCCCCACATATCCAATCACTTGTCGCTGCCTTACGCGCTTACCATTGCTAATTCCTTTGGCAATATTATGCATATGCGCATAAGCTGTCTTATAAGTGCCATTATGTCGAATACGCACATATTTGCCAAAACTACCGTTCCAACCAGCGATCTCAATCACACCATCGCCTGCTGCATAAATTGGTGTCCCACGCGGAGCAGCAAAATCAGTCCCTTTATGTAATTTTGTATATCCTAAAACAGGATGCTTACGATTGCCAAAACCAGACGAAATGCGCGCGCCATCAATCGGTGTTCTTAACAATGCCTTACGAACTGATTGCCCTTTTGAGGTATAGTAATCCGCAAATTCATTTTTTGGTTTAAAACGGTAGTATTTATGATGATCACCGCTCAGTGTCATCTCAGCCACCAAAATTTTACCTGTTTCGATTTCACGTCCGGCTTCATCTTGTAAAGATTCATACATAAGGGCAAAACTATCCCCTTTTTGTATCTCACGCTGGAAGTCCACGTCAAAACTGAAGATATTTATTAAATCCGCCAATACACGTGAAGGAATGCCAGCTGTCGTCGCAGCAACATATAAACTGCTATCGATAACACCATTGCTAACCTTTAAGGTCATACTAAGAGGCACTTCTTCTACAACAGTTTCAAAACTACCGTCTGTTTGCCTTGTGGAAATTACCTTGCGCTTTTGATCCGGCTCCAATGTAAATTCTTCAAGAATCGGTCCTTCATCTCCTTCGATCAAACGAATCGATGTTTTTTGACCTGGGCGTAACTTCCGAACAGAAAAAACCTTATTAAAACTTCTCGTCGCAAGATGCGTATCACGCTGGCTGGCACCGGCCGCAACCATAATATTTGCTAAAGTATCGCCTGATTTTATCTCCCCAAGAATAACCGTATCCACGGCTTCTAGTGGCCCCTCCTCAATCACTTCTACAACTGGAGCCGGCTGGACAATCTCAACTTCCGGAATTGCAACTTCTTCAACTTTCCCTTCCCAAATATCCGTCCAAACACCAAGCCCTGCTAGGATAAACATTCCAATAGCACTTCCAAAAGCAGCTGCACCAATCAGGCGTGCCTTATCTACATTCGCAGTGGCAAGTGGGTTTTTATGAGATTTTCCAGCAAAGGGTTTAAAACGTTTTATTCCCTTAACACCTTTTTGTTTTTCTTGACCATGCGTCGTTTCACCTAATTCCGGGAAACTTTCCTGCATTTCTTCGTCAAGATCTTGAAAAGGATCATTCAACTGGATGGAGCGACCGCCTTGTCCTAGGCGTTTTTTCCAAAAATTAACAATCTTACTTTTCATTATCTTTTATTCTTTATCTAGAAGTTCAAATGCCGGAAATATGACAATAAATCTGATTAATCAGGTTATAGACTGGCTCGCAAGGGCAGTCCATCCCCCAAATTATTCAGAAGAAGTTAGATATTTTTATACGACATAATATGGCGAGAATAAGACGAACCCTTACCTCAAACTTCATATTAAGGATTTTTTTCACTTTTGTAACAGCGTTTCATCAAACTGTAACATTTATTCAATAAAAGAGTCGCAGATAAACGATAAAAAATCACCCACATGTTCTTCCAGGGGTCTAAAATTCTGGATTCATGTGAAAGTTTGAAACCGGTTCAACGCATCCTACATTTTACCGCGACGAACCACTCCAAAATTCAGGATAATGATTATGAAATCTTTGATGAAATCTGTTGCAGCTGCTGCTCTTGGCTTTGTTGCTGTTTCTGGCGTTGCTGAAGCACGCGACCAAATCCACATTGTTGGTTCTTCTACAGTATTCCCATTTGCAACAGCAGTTGCAGAAAACTTCGGTAAATCCACAGACTTCAAAACACCAGTTGTTGAATCCACAGGTTCCGGCGGTGGCTTGAAATTGTTCTGCGCAGGTATCGGCGTTCAACATCCAGACATCACAAACGCTTCTCGTCGTATTAAATCTTCCGAAGTTAAAAAATGTGCCGATAATGGCATTACAGACATCGTAGAAGTTAAAGTAGGTTACGACGGTATCGTTATCGGTAACGCAAAATCTGCTCCACAATTGTCTTTGACAAAGAAACAAATTTTCTTGGCTTTGGCGAAAGAAATCCCAGATGGTAACGGTGGCTATGTTGCTAACCCTTACATGAAATGGTCCGATATCGACGCATCTTTGCCAAACACAAAAATCGAAGTGTTGGGTCCCCCTCCAACCTCTGGTACACGTGATGCATTCGTTGAATTAGCAATGGAAGGTGGCGCGAAGAAAATTGACGTTCTTAAAGCTCTTCGTAAATCCGACAAAAAAGCATTCAAAGCAGTTGCACATTCAATCCGTGAAGATGGTGCATTTGTAGAAGCTGGTGAAAACGACAACTTGATCGTTCAAAAACTAGAAGCTAACCCGAATGCATTCGGTATCTTCGGTTTCTCTTTCTTGGATCAAAACTCTGACAAAATCCAAGGTTCTAAAGTTGGTGGTAACGAGCCAACATTTGAGAATATCGCAGATGGTAAATACGGCGTATCCCGTTCCCTATACTTCTATGTGAAAAAAGCACATGTAGGTGTAATCCCAGGTGTGCAAGAATATTTGACAGAATTCACATCTGACGATGCTTGGGGTGACGAAGGTTACCTAACAGACCGCGGTTTGATCCCAATGCCAACTGAAGAGCGTGAAGCTTACAAAGCGGCAGCAATGGGCCTAACAAACTTATCCATGTAATTCAGCTTACATGATCGGTTAAGAAATGTTGGCGGGCCCTACAGATACTGTAGAGCCCGCCCTTTCTTTCCCACCAATTTTTTATTTTATCATTTTTGATATTTCGGCGGTTTTAAATGACAAGTACAATTTTAGCAGTTTTGTTGGTGGTGATCTTTGTCTTCGCCTTCAGCAGCGGCAAAAAACGTGTCAAAAAACTGGCAGGTGAAACAAAGATTCACTCTTTGCCGGGTTATTACGGTGTATATGCCGTGATGTATGCAGCAATCCCTGCTTTTCTTCTATGGGCTGGCTGGACACTTTTTGAACCTTCTATCATCAAAAACATTGTCTTAGATCCAATCGTTACAGCATCTCCAAATTTAGAAGCTAATCAGATCGGTCTTATTTATAATGACATCCTAAATCTAGTTGCAGGTCGCGGTAATATTTCCCAAGCCGCACCAGAAATTGTGACAGCTGTTGAAGCCTATAAAAGCCTAAAAGGCACCAGCCAATTAGCTGCACTTGTATTGGTTCTCGCAATTGCAGTCATCGCATTAAAAGTTGCCCATGGAAAAATCAACCCAGATTTCCGTGCACGTCAAGCTGTTGAACGTATCGTAATGATCTTGTTAATCACAAGTTCTTGCATTGCGATCTTAACCACCGTCGGTATTGTTTTGTCTTTGATCGTTGAGGCGAGCCGCTTCTTTGCTAAAGTACCATTTTATGAGTTTCTCTTTGGTCTGGAATGGAGCCCACAAACAGCTTTACGTGCTGACCAAGTAGGGTCCAGTGGTAGTTTTGGTGCTATTCCAGTATTTGCCGGTACACTTCTTATCAGTTTTATTGCAATGGTCGTTGCCGCCCCGATTGGATTGTTTTCAGCAATTTATATGTCTGAATATGCCTCTTCCAAAGTGCGGTCCGTAGTAAAACCACTTTTGGAAATCCTCGCAGGTATCCCCACAGTTGTTTATGGCTTCTTTGCCGCCTTGACCGTTGCGCCATTCTTACGTGACACAGGGGCAAATCTTGGTATCGGCATTTCCAGTGAAAGTGCTTTAGCAGCGGGTTTGGTGATGGGAATTATGGATTATTCCTTTCGTATCTTCCCTGTCTGATGATGTGATTTCTGCGGTACCAAACTCATTGCGCGAAGGATCATATGGTTTAGGGGCAACGCGTTCCGAAACGATTAAAAGTGTTATCCTACCTGCAGCATTACCGGGTATTGTAGGCTCGCTTCTTTTGGCCGCAAGTCGTGCCATTGGTGAAACCATGATTGTAGTGATGGCCGCCGGTCTTGCTGCAAACCTTACTGCCAATCCCTTTGCTGCGGTAACAACCGTAACCGTACAAATTGTGACTTTGTTAGTCGGTGACCAAGAATTCGACAGCCCTAAAACCTTAGCCGCTTTTGCCCTTGGGTTAATGCTGTTCTTTATCACCCTTATTTTAAACATCGTGGCGCTGCGCGTCGTACGCAAATATCGTGAGCAATATGACTGATACAACACCAAATGCTGTTCCTCCCAAGTCTGTGACCACGGCGAGTTCCGAACGTGTCGCAGCAACTTTGGCAAAACGTCATGCAGCCGAAAAACGATTTCGCATGTATGGCATCGGTGCCATTGGCTTAGCCTTAACCTTTCTGGTAATTCTGTTTGGTAGCATTATAACCCAAGGTTATTCTGCATTTTGGCAAACAGAAATACGTCTGGATGTTCATATTGACGAAGGTGAATTTGCCTCTGGTGAATATGCGGATATCCGTCAAGCAAGCTTTAACAAAATGCTCCGCGCTTCTTTGCGTGAAGTTTTTCCAGATGTGACAAGCCGTAAAGATAAAAAAGAGCTCTATAAGATCATATCGTCAGGCGCAAAATACGAATTGCAAAATATGGTTGTTGAAAATCCAGATTTGATTGGCACCACCGTATCATTCTGGATGGCAGCATCTGACGATGTAGATATGTTAAACAAAGGTTATATAGACCGCAGTTTACCAGAATCAGATCGCCGTCTATCTAACTTCAGCATCGGTTTGGTAGATACTTTAGTTGAAAAAGGCGATTTGAAATCAGCATTCAATACACGCTTCTTCAGCAACGCAGATAGTCGCGAACCTGAACAAGCTGGTATCTGGGGTGCGGCGATCGGGTCTTTCTGGACATTAATGGTCACCTTGCTTCTTTCTTTCCCAATCGGTGTTGCTGCTGCGATTTATTTGGAAGAATTCGCCCCAAAAAATAAATGGACTGACTTGATTGAGGTTAACATTAATAACCTTGCTGCGGTACCTTCTATTGTCTTTGGTTTGTTAGGTCTTGCCCTCTTCTTGAACTGGTTCAACTTACCGCGTTCTGCACCAATCGTTGGTGGTATGGTTTTGACGCTAATGACATTACCAACCATTATCATTGCTTCCCGCGCCGCACTGAAAGCTGTTCCACCGTCAATTCGTGAAGCTGCTCTTGGGATGGGGGCTAGCCGTCTACAAGTTGTAACTCATCATGTATTACCACTGGCAATGCCAGGCATGCTAACAGGGACAATCATCGGTATGGCGCAGGCTCTAGGTGAAACAGCTCCGTTGTTAATGATCGGGATGGTTGCCTTTATCGCAGATATTCCAGGAGGCCCAACCGATCCTGCAACGGCGTTACCGGTACAGATTTATCTTTGGGCGGATAGTCCAGAACGTGCCTTTGTAGAACGCACAAGTGCAGCGATCATGGTCTTGTTAGGTTTCTTAATCTTCATGAACCTTGCAGCTGTTTTACTTCGCAAGAAATTTGAACGTCGTTGGTAAGTCAAAACCAGTGTATAATTGAGCCAGTTTTTTAGAAAGTGACATCAAAAATGTCAGGAATTAACATGAAAAATCTAGAGCAATCCGAAGTCGTTAATTACCCAGCAGATCGTGCGATCAAAATGCAGGGAAAAGACGTAAAAGTATTCTATGGTGAGAAACAAGCGTTATTTGATGTCAACATCGACATCTATGACCGTGAGGTGACTGCGCTTATCGGGCCATCTGGCTGCGGCAAATCCACTTTCTTACGCTGCTTAAATCGTATGAATGACACAGTAGATATCTGTCGCATCGAAGGTAAAATCACCGTGGATGGCGAAGATATCTATGAAAGGTCAGTCGATCCCGTTCACCTTCGCGCCCGTGTCGGAATGGTTTTCCAAAAGCCAAACCCATTTCCGAAATCCATCTTCGACAATGTAGCATACGGTCCAAAAATCCACGGTTTGGTGGATAACAAAACCGATCTTGAAGAAATTGTTGAAACATCTTTGCGTAAAGCATCCATCTGGGATGAAGTAAAAGACCGCCTTGATGCACCGGGGACAGGCCTTTCAGGTGGTCAACAACAACGTCTATGTATCGCACGCGCCATCGCCGTTCGCCCAGAAGTGATCTTGATGGATGAGCCATGTTCCGCGCTTGATCCAATTGCAACAGCCAAGATTGAAGAACTTATTCATGAATTGCGCGAAAACTTCACCATCGCCATCGTAACCCATTCCATGCAGCAGGCCGCACGTGTTTCACAACGTACTGCCTTCTTCCATCTGGGTCATCTGGTTGAAATGGGTGAAACAGATCAAATCTTTACCAACCCTGAAGACGAACGTACCCAAGGGTATATCACAGGCCGCTTTGGTTAAGCTGCATTTTAACATAGGATTAAAGTAAATGAATACGACAGTCGGTTCAGACCATATTGTTACAGCTTATGACCAGGATTTGGATGAGTTGTATCGCCTAATCAGCCAAATGTCTGGTTTGGTGGAAACCCAATTTGCAAATTCTTTGAAAGCGGTAGATTCCCGCGATGAAGAGTTGGCCTTAAAAGTAAAACAACGCGACAAAGAAATCGATCAACTAGAATCAGATGTTGATGCCGCTGCGATCCGTTTAATTGCCCTACGCCAACCAATGGCAGATGATTTGCGTTTCATTATTTCGGCTATGAAAGCAGCTTCTGATATCGAACGCATCGGTGATTATGCAAAAAATATTGGTAAACGTACATTGGTGATGAGCCAATTCCCTGCCATGCCAGTCATGAAAAGTGTGGTACGTATGGGTCAATCCGTGCAAACACAGCTTCGCGATATTTTCGACGCCTTCCTTGCGGGAGACGAGGAAAAAGCGATGCAGGTATGGGAAAAAGATGAAGATATTGATGCTCACTATACCAGCCTGTTCCGTGAAATCTTAACCTACATGATGGAAGATCCACGTAATATCACAGCGGCATCTCATCTGATGTTTGTTGCAAAGAACATCGAGCGCGTTGGTGATTTGGCAACAAATATTGCAGAATCAATTTATTTCACAAAAACAGGTGAATCATTGGCAGATCGTCCTAAGGCAGATGCTTCCAAATATGAATCACTGGATTAAAATAAACCTTTTAATCCATTCAGAAGACTAAGACAAAAGACGGATAACGACTATGAGCCAAGGCAAAATTCTAATCATCGAAGATGAAGCCGCAGTAGTAACTTTGTTAAAATATAATTTGGAGAAATCCGGTTATGAGGTAACAGCTGCGATGGATGGTGAGGAAGGCCTCATTATGGTGGAAGAAGAACAACCAGACCTTCTATTAGTGGATTGGATGCTTCCGCATGTATCAGGGGTAGAAATTTGCCGCCGCTTGCGTCGTAATCCAGATCATAAGAATTTGCCAATCATCATGTTAACAGCGCGTGGCGAAGAATCCGATACGGTACGGGGCCTTGAATCAGGTGCAGATGATTATATGGTGAAACCTTTCTCCCCAAGTGAATTGCAAGCACGTATTCAAGCCGTTCTTCGTCGGGCACGCCCATCTCTTGCCGCAGATAACTTAAGCGTGGGTGGCTTATTGATGGATTTGGTTTCCTTACGTGTTTATCGCGATGACACAGAAATCAAATTAGGCCCAACCGAGTTCAAATTACTACGTCACTTCATGGAAAATCCAGGTCGTGTTTATTCCCGTGAACAGTTACTGGATATGGTTTGGGGGCGTGATGTCTATGTGGAAACACGTACGGTTGATGTTCATATTCGTCGTCTTCGTAAAAACCTGAATGACGGTGGATTGCCGGACCTGATCCGTACTGTGCGTTCCGCAGGTTATTCTTTGGATGATAGCAAAGTTTAAGACTAAGTTTACAGTTAAAAATCAAAGGCAGGAGGTAAATTTTCATTTACCTCCTGTTTTTATCTGGAAAACTCGCCAAAGCGTGATTATCCTGCTTTGTCATAAGGATAACTCACAAAGGTTTTAGACTTGTCTTCACCATATTTGACAATTGTTACCAAGAAACTAGGCGCGCTTAGTGATGATATGCGCCTTTATTTCGACCGCGTGATCAACAATGTGGAAACTTTAAAAGCGTTTCAACATCGCGAAAACCTTGCCTATATTATCCTGTCACAAGCCATTGATACCGCCCCAAAAGAATTAACCAAGACGGTGCCGGAACAGGCCTATACCACACATCTGGCACGTTATCTTCACGAACATGAAGATCATCATGCCCGTTTAATGCATTCAAGTCAGTTTCTGGTTAATCCAACGGGCGTAGGTCAAGAAATAGCCGCTGGTTTTATTGCTATTATCGCTGAAGATATGTTGCAACAATATGCCATGGGCACGTTAGAAATAGATGAACCAGAAACCTACGCTTTCCGCTGGCCCTTCTATTCCGAAACAGATTTTCCGTATGAAGATAAATCCGCGGAGGAAACCGCAGAAGAGGCGGCAATACTAGATCGTCTTGAAGCGACTCTTGCAAAAATCCAAGCGGAAAAAGATAAGAAATAAATTTGGAAACCGATGACCTAAAGGAT
>NZ_SMMC01000001.1 GCF_009711445.1 Curvivirga aplysinae
AGATATCGTCTTTATCAACTGCGCCAAAAGACCTTCTGAAATTATCTTCAAACAAGGTTTAGAAAGAATGGCAAGCCGCACACCGGGCCTTGACCTAAAATTCGTTGTTGAAGAACCAGACCTTTATAGCCCTTGGACTGGCTATGAAGGCCAATTCAACCAGCTTATGCTTGGCCTTATGGCGCAGTTGATAAAGACGATATCT
>NZ_SMMC01000081.1 GCF_009711445.1 Curvivirga aplysinae
GCAAAAATTATTTTATCATATGCGACAAAAATTAATCATTTTTCAAATTAATCATCTTATTGTTGCGAATAAATTTAGTTTCATCAATAATACTATTATATTCAGAACCTAAATTTATTAGTTTCATCAAGGGATTATTTCGCTGGGGGCGGTTATGAATTCTGCATCAAAAACGATAACAATAACGCTACTGATTGCATCCGTTTTAGGGTGGATATTAACCTTATATAGTTTTATCGCCGTTGATTGGATCGTAGGTATTGGATTTGCAGTTATTGCCACCTGTGCAACCATCGCTATATGCTATTACTTCTTTCGAGTTTATCAAAGAACAGTCAGCCTTATTAAAGATTTAGAAGAAATATCCGCTGGTAAACGCAATATTAACTTTGACAAATATGCCGATCCTCATTCTGATTTTGTACGTTCTGTTGAACTTATCCAACAAAATTTCTTTGCTATTGATCAATTCTTAGCAAAAGAATTCAAAGCAAAAGATGAAGAACAAAGAACACTCAACGAAGAACTCGTTGGCATCGCCGAAGGTTTAGACCAACAAGTTAAAGAAACTGGTGTAAACGTTGCTCAAAACGTTTCCCTACTCAAATTTGTTTCGGAACAAATGTCTAGTAAAGCGGATACAGCCTCTGCCCGCATGAAAGAGTTGACTGATATCTCACAAAATGTCGGGGCCTCCGTTGATATCGCTGCGGACGAAACAAAACAGCTTCAAACTGATATTAATGATATTGGTCAAAAAGTATCTCAGGCCGCCTCCGTAGCCCGTGAGGCAGTTGTTAAATCCAATGCGACGCGTGAGAGTATCCAGAGCTTGTCTGAAGCCGCTAATCGTATCGGTGATGTAGTAACCATCATTACTGAAATTGCGGAACAAACCAATTTGCTTGCCCTTAACGCAACGATTGAAGCCGCCCGTGCAGGAGAAACTGGAAAAGGTTTTGCCGTGGTAGCATCCGAGGTTAAGAACCTTGCGAATCAAACAGCAAAGGCCACTGAAGAGATCCAAACACAAATTTCAAGTGTCCAAAGTGCCACAAACGATTCCGTAATTGCCATAGAAGAAATCACCGATGTAGTGAGTCAGATTGACGATATTTCTAATTCGATTCAAGAAACAGTAGACATTCAAATTACAGCAACAAATGACATTACAGATCGAATCATGGAAGCTGCTAAAGGATCACAAGGGGTATCCCAGTCATCCGTCGAAATCCTTGAAGCAGTTACCACAACAAATGAAATGTCTCAGGAAGTCAAAAATACAGCGGAACAATCTGCAAAAGATGTGGATAGCATGACATCTCGACTGACCGAGTTGATGGGAAATTTACGTCAATCTGCAATTGGAAATCGCCGGGAACACACTCGCTACGCACTGCCTTCTGAAGCAGAAATCTATATCGATGGAATGGATTATAAAGTTCGTTTTATTGATATCTCAGTTGGCGGTGCTTTGATGCCACCTTTACCAATTCCAGTGAATGAAGGCATGCCCTTCAGCGTTAAATTAGATGGTTTGATCAACACAGTTGAAGGAACAATTTATCGCATCTCTAATAAAGGCGTGCATCTAGAATTTGATGTACCAACAAATGAAACTCATATCTTGCAGATCTTCTTAGAGCAATTCCCCGAAGCAGATAGTAATGCGGCTAATCATACTGCTGATGCCACAACTGAAGAAGACGATGGTGATGTGGATTTATTCTAGTCACATCCCTTGCAATAGCGTATAGATAGCCCACATAGATCAACAGTTTAGAAATCATTGAAAGCTTAGAAAATCAACATGAGTATTTGGGGTAAAATTCTCGGCGGCGTCGGTGGGTTTGCTGTCGGAGGTCCTATTGGTGCATTGGTTGGTGCAATAGGTGGCCACGTATTTGATAAAATGCGTGATGATCCAGAAACCGATCAACAAAAAGATCAAACAAAAACCATTACATTTACCATTGGCGTTATTGTTCTTGGGGCAAAAATGGCCAAGGCTGATGGGCAAGTGACTGATGATGAGATTATTGCCTTCAAGCAGGTCTTTCATGTACCAGATCATGAAGTTAAAAATGTAGCCCGTATTTTCAACCAGGCCCGTCAAGATTCTCATGGATTTGAGCCATATGCCAAACAAATGGCCGATACTTTTAAGGATACACCTAATGTCCTTGAAGAACTTCTTTGGTGTTTGACCCATATTGCAAAAGCCGACGGCAAAATTCATCCTGGCGAGTTAGAATTCCTGCACAAGGTTTCTCATATTTTTGGTTTTACAGATCAATGTTTCGAGCGTGTTACAGGTCTAAAACAATCCGGCCAAGCCGCAGACCCATATGCCATACTTGGCTTGAAACCCTCTGCAAGCGATCAAGACATTAAATCCGCACATCGCAAGCTAGTCATTGAAAATCACCCAGACAAGTTGACAGCACAAGGCTTGCCTGAAGAATTTATTGAGATGGCAAACGAAAAACTAGCAACGATAAATGCTGCTTATGATGAAATTAAAAAACAGCGTGGACTATAATAAAGCACCTGTTTTGATAAAGAAAAGAAGATAAATCCACATGGCTAAAGGTCCTGAATACTTAGCTTTGCGTAACGTACGCGCAGGTCATGGCACCCCACCTGTTATCGAAGATGCTGATTTAAGTATTGCCAAAGGAGACCGTCTTTGCTTGATCGGTAGAAATGGCAGCGGCAAGTCCACGTTATTAGCGGCGATAGAGGGTAAACTGGGACTCGATAAAGGTGAACGATATGTCATGGCGGGATTAAAACTTGCCACTTTACCACAAGATCCCATCGCACCTGAAAGTGGTACTGTTTTAGAATATGTTATTGCAGGTGGTGCTGAAGAATATCGTGCTGAATCTTTAATTTATGCCGTCGGCCTAATGCCCAACCAAGAAGCTAACAAATTATCCGGTGGCCAAATTCGTCGTGCAGATTTAGCGCGCGCACTCGCACAAGACCCCGACTTACTCTTGTTAGACGAACCTACTAACCATTTAGATCTACCAGCTATTCAATGGCTTGAAGAAGAGCTCTCACAATTCAGAGGGTCTTTATTAATCGTTAGCCATGATCGCGCATTTTTAAAAAGAGTTACCAATGGGGTTATCTGGTTGGATCGTGGCAGCCTACGTCGCCTTGATGCCGGATTTGATAAGTTCGATGCCTGGGTCGATGAAATCGAAGCCACTGAAGAAGCCGAACGGAACCGTGTTGAAAACTACATCAAACAAGAAGAGAGATATAAACTTCGTGGTGTTACAGCACGGCGTAAAAGAAATGTACGCCGTCTTGAAAGATTAGATAGCCTTCGAAAAGAAAAACGCGAATGGCGCAACAACCAAACTGTTGGTAGCATTAAAACTCAGACAGCTGCAACAAGTGGCAAGCGTGTTGCAGAGCTAGAAAATGTAGATAAATGCTTCGGTGATTTATCTATTACTAAAGACTTTTCAACACGTATCATGCGTGGTGATCGTGTTGGAATTCTTGGCCCCAACGGGGCGGGGAAAACCACATTGGTAAAGATGCTTATTGGCGAAGAAAAACCTGATAGTGGCGAGATCAAACTCGGCATGAATCTACAGACGGCTTGGTTTGATCAGCAACGCGCGCAACTACCACTAAATTCCACCCCTTGGGATGTTATCGGTGAAGGTTCCGATCAAATTCAGCTGGGTGATAACCAACGTCATGTGGTTGGTTATCTAAAGGACTTCCTATTCAACGAACAGCAAATTCGCGGTAAGATTAGCACCTTGTCAGGAGGAGAGAAAAACAGGCTTTTATTGGCTAAAATCCTAACCAAGCCTGCCAATCTTCTAGTACTCGATGAACCTACTAATGATCTGGATATGGAGACATTGGATCTGTTGGAAGAAATGTTAGCCGACTATGATGGGACTCTCATCGTCGTAAGCCATGACCGTGAATTTCTGGATCGTGTTGTAACACAAACCATTGCGCTTGAAGGTAATGGCGTCATCCGTGAGGTTGCCGGTGGTTTCAGTGACTATCTACGTGAATATGGCGATACAGATAAACCTGTTAATAAAGCCTCTAAACACAAAGAACCTTCTGAACCGTCGGAAACGCCAAAGCCCAAGAAAAAAGCAAGCAAGTTAAGCTATAAAGATCAACGTGATCTGGATATGCTCCCAGAAAAAGTTGATGCCTTAAACGAAGAAATTTCAACATTGGAAGCAACATTGGCAACACCGGATCTTTATTCAAAAGACCCGCTAAAATTTCAAACAACTGCGGATATGTTGGATAAGAAAAAGGCAGAACTTCAAGAGGCAGAAGATCGTTGGCTGGAACTGGAAATGTTGCAAGAAGAATTACAAGGATAGTTAAATGCTAGAGATCATCCAACACCCTTCTCCCAATTATGGAGATAGACGTGATGGTAAGAAGATAAGTCTTCTGATCCTGCATTATACCGATATGCTTTCCTCGCAGGCTGCATTAGATCGCATGTGCGACCCTTCTTCTGAGGTGAGTGCCCACTATTTAATCGATGAAGATGGCCAAATTCATCAAATGGTTGATGAAAAAAAGCGCGCTTGGCATGCTGGAATAAGTTTCTGGCACGGTGAAACCGATGTGAATAGCATCTCCATTGGTATCGAATTGGCAAATCCCGGCCATAGTAATGGTCCATTGCAATCTTTTCCTGAGAAACAAATAAAAAGCCTAATTGAACTCACAAAAGATATTTGCATACGGCATGATATTCCAATAGCAAACGTGATTGGGCATTCAGATATTGCACCGGGACGTAAGGTTGATCCCGGCCCTCTTTTTCCGTGGAAAGCACTCTCAAAAGAGAAACTAGCTATTTGGCAAAACGATGATCTATCAACTTTCCATATGGCAAATGATGAAAAAGTAATAGCCGGGGCTCTTGCTAAACTTGGCTATGATGTTAGTGATATAAAACAAGCCATATCGGCGTTTCAGCTTCGCTTTCGTCCTAATAAATATGATGGTGAATTTGATCAAGAAACCGGACAAATCTTGGCTGCATTAACAAATAAGAAGAAATAGAATTAGGGGATAGGAATAACCATGTATACTTTGGAAAAACTGCAAGAGCTGGATGCGCAAGATCCATTGGCTAGATATCGTGATGAGTTTGAACTGGCAGATGGTTTAATTTATCTGGATGGTAATTCTCTTGGCCCCCTACCTAAACGCACGAAAGAACGTGTTATTAAGGGCATTGACGTCGAATGGGGTACTGACTTGATCACCAGCTGGAACAAGCATGGCTGGATGAATAAACCACATGATCTGGGCGATATGATTGCCCCAATCGTGGGGGCAGATAAAGGAACAATCAAAGTAGGCGACAGTACTTCTGTTAATGTATTTAAATCTGTTGCCGCGGCTTTGAAAATTGCGAAATCAGGCCGTTCTATTGTTCTATCTGATACTGCAAACTTCCCGACTGATCTTTATATGATCCAAGGCTTACAAGAACTGATTGGCAAGGAAAATTGCGAACTTAAAGTAGTTGATGAGACCGAAGTTGAAGCAAATTTAACAGAAGAAATTGCCGTGCTTCTTCTCAACGAAGTTAACTTCCGCACTGGTCGTAAATATGACATGCATGCGATCACACAACAAGCTCAAGCAAAAGGTATCATTGTGATCTGGGATTTATGCCATAGCGCGGGGGCTTTCCCTGTCGACCTAAAAGGTACGAATACAGATTTCGCAATTGGGTGCGGTTATAAATATCTTAACGGTGGTCCCGGCGCCCCCGCATTTATCTATGTTGCAGATCGCCATAAAGATGCCGTCATCCAACCATTATCAGGATGGCATGGCCATAAATCCCCATTTGAATTCTCAACCGAATATGTACCATCAGATACACAAACACGATTTGTTGTGGGAACTCCACCTGTTCTTTCATTGCTAGCTTTAGAAGCAGGTTTGGAAATTTGGCAAGATGTAGATATGCAGCAATTGCGTGAGAAATCCCTAAACCTCACTGATGCATTTATCGAATTGGTTGAAACACGTTGCGCAGAATATGGTTTCACATTAGCAACTCCACGTGAACGTGCACAGCGTGGCAGTCAGGTTTCTTTTGCCCATAAAGATGGTTACCCAATCATGCAAGCCTTAATCGCAGATAAAGTCATTGGTGATTTCCGTGCGCCAAATCTCTTGCGTTTTGGGTTCACCCCACTTTACACAAGCTATCAGGATGTTTGGGATGCAGTTGAACGCTTACATGTAATCATGGCAGACAAGAAATATGATAAACCTGAATATCGCGTGAAAGCAGCCGTAACTTAATAGGGCCAATTTCCAAAATATTTCTGTATAATTGTCACTTGTTTGCGCCCCTTAGTCCATGTTTTCTTGTTGAATAAATATTTAATAAGAAAACATAAGATCTAGGGGGCCTTTACTATGTCTATCACTATCCGACCATTAGAAGTTCATGACCGTGAGGCATGGAATCCCCTATGGCAGGGATATCTGGAATTTTACGAATCTGCGGACGTTATTAGTGATGAACAAACCAATCATCTATGGTCAGTACTGACAGGTCAAACGGATGAAATAATGGCTTTTGGCGCATTTGATGAAAATGAAAAGATGATTGGTTTCACCCATTATCTTTATCATCAAACAACTTGGTTCAAAGAAGGTTATTGTTATTTGGAAGACCTATTTGTCAGTCCATCTATCCGTGGTGGTGGCGTTGGGGAAAAACTCATCAACGCCGTTAAAGAACAAGCCAAAGCAGACGGACGTGCCAAGGTTTATTGGCAAACGCAACATTTCAACTTCCGGGCAAGAGGCCTATACCACAAATTAGCAGGCCCCTCAGTTCCCGTAGTTTACGAGATTGATTTAACCTAAATCACGTAAACTTTTATAGAGTAATTGATAAAAGCCTTCATCGTCGATCTTTTCCATGATCTTCACATTGGGGGCTTTTTTGCTGACACTCAAACCATCAGCCAAAGTGCGCCCATGGCTCACGCCGTCATGCGTATCCACTTCAACATAATAATTACGACCAGCAAACAAATCGGGCTCTAACAAATACGCGATGACGCATGGGTCATGCATCATACAGTCATTCTGTCCATGATCACGGCTCCTCACCAAACGACGATAGGCTTCCATCATCGCAGCGATTGCATTAGCAGGTTCCGTCCCAATTGCCTTTAATTCATCCAAACGCGCCTCTGTGCAAGGTGTTTGATGGGTTACATCCAATCCCATCATAACTTTTGGAATATCTGCTTGGATAACAATTTGGGCTGCATGAGGATCTGCGTAGATGTTAAACTCAGCCGCAGGTGTACAATTTCCTGGCCCAAACGCCACCCCACCCATGAATATTATTTCACGAATCTTATCTTCAATCTCAGGCGCCTTGATCAAGGCAACGGCCAGATTTGTCATCGGACCTGTCGGGCAAATGGTAATACTTTTATCTTCCGCATTCATGCAAGTATCGACAATGAAATCAACCGAATGCATCACATCATGCTCACGCGTGGAGGACGGCAAGATTACACCGCCTACCCCATCTGACCCATGCACTTCAGCGGCACGGACATGTTTGCCCATAATCGAATGCGGGCAGCCTTGAAACACTGGGATATCCTCGCGACCCGCGAGAGAGCATAAATTACGGGCATTTTGGTAAACGGCATCCAAGCCAACATTTCCCGCAACCGTCGTAATACCCAATATTTCGATTTTTTCAGATGCTCCCAATGCCATCATAATTGCAACAGCATCATCTAATCCCGGATCGCAATCCAAAATAATCTGTCTCATTCCCGCTTCCTTACAGCCATTGTTATGTTATTTCTGGTAACTTTATCAAATTTCACAGCCAAATGACCAGTGAAATAATGTTTCATCTTAACCCAAAAT
>NZ_SMMC01000136.1 GCF_009711445.1 Curvivirga aplysinae
ATCAAATATTAATCGAGAAAGTATGAGTAACTTCGTTAACGAAACTAAATTCTCCTAAATGCTAAAAAAGCCTCGAAATATTTCGAGGCTTTTTCTTTATCTCCAATATTTGATTTTCGTTTAGCGCATTACCTGTTTGATCAACGCATAGAGCTTTCCAACATCCGAACTAAGAACTGTAGATTCCATCAGGTTTTCCGGGTCATTAGAACGGCATTCGGTCAATAGACGATCAAATTGTTCCACATAGCGCATGAAATAACTACGGGATTCCGCATCTTCCTTCATACGTTTTTCCATCAAATTCAAAATACTTTGTGGACGTTCACGCAAAAGGGCACGGGTAAAGATGCCCCGATCACCATTCATATAACGCTTCCAGTCTGCTTCAGGCACATCCGCGCGTAATAGGCGTGTTAAGTCAACAGAAGTTGAATTTAAATCTTCAAGAATAAAGCGCGTTGTTTTCACAAAGGCTTCACGGGAATTTTCATCAGCCGCTGTCTTAGTTTTCTCAGCGGCAATGACCGCTGCCTCTGCCGCAGATACCAGACGCTGTGTTTCAGTATCCATCAATTGGATAGACTGACGAGTACGATGCGCGGTACGATCAACAGCCTCTGACAACATTTGGGCAGATTCACGTGCCGCAGAAGAGGCTTCATCCATCGCCTTACGCGATGAATCCGCAGTATTACCCAGAATATCTGTCTGTTCTGATACTACATCTGCCACATTACGCATTTTGCTTTCGGCCAAGTTGCCAACTTCAACGACACGATCAGCCTGAGTTTTTAGAACATCAGATAAGTTCACCACGCGATTTTCAACACGATTTGCTTCTTGATCAATCGCATCGGTTTGTTGACTAAAGTTATCACTCACCATTTGCACAACACGGGCTGCCTCTTTCGCAGCCAAGGCCAATTCATCTGTTTGACCACGCAACTCATCACGATTATCCGATAATTGCATTGCCGTTTGTACAGAAGTAGAAGTCAGTAATTCACGTTGTGTTTGGAAACGATCGGTCAAGTCTTCCAACATATTCATGGCTTTACCCATGCTGTCTGTGAAATTCACAGATTCATCACGGAACATATCATTCGTGCGCATCAAGCGGTCCTGCACCATGTCAGAGGCAGATTTCATTGCCATCAACTGTTCAGCCAATACATTCTGAACGGATTGAGATGTTTCGGTTGCATAGGCAGATGCATCACGCAACTGGCCAGATTGCTTTCCTACAGTTTCCTGAATAAGACCGGCTTGATTGGAGAGCACAACTGCCAACTCACCAAGGGTTTTAGCCTCATTATGCAAGGAAGAACGAATTTTATCCGCAAGAGAACCCGCATGGGTACTTGCCTGATTCATCTCATCTGTTTGTTCTTTCATCACATCACGTAGATTAGAAATCTGGTTGGTTGCCTGTTCAGTCACCAACTGTAATTCACGCCCCTGTTCTTTTAAGGAATGACTGATAACCTTTGCGGTCTCACCTGCCCAATCAGATGCTTTACGCATGGCATCACTATTAGATTTCAAATGCGTAATGACTTCCTGTGTCTGATTCACAACAGGACTGAAGCTATCAGCAAGATGTTGGGAACCTTCACCTAACATATCTTTCAATTCTTGTGTGCGCGTTTGGATCATCGCTTCCATACTACGTGCTTGGGCATATGTTTTTTGGGCTGCTTCTGATAAATCATCCGCCTGTGTTTTTAACGCATCACGAATTGATTCCGCACGGGAAGATGCAAGATCAGTTGCGCGTCCCATCTCCATCGCCTGTTGACGAAGAGATTGCCCCATTTCTTCAACTTGTTTAGCGGCCTCATCAGAAATACGCCCCAAAGCACCTGTATGCATATCAACACGTTCATTTACCTGCTTCACATCAGCCGCCAATTGACCAGACAGTTTTAACAATTCCTGCGATTGTTCAGAAATCGCAGATTTAATCGCCACAACACGTGTTCCGGATTGATCGACCGAATTGTTTAAATCTGTAGTTTGTTGACGTAAGGCTGCATTGATTTCTTGCATTTGTTCAGTGGAACGATGCACAACATCACGTAGGCGGTTTGTTTGATCATTCACCACGTTATCCAGTTTGTCAGACAAGGCATCTGTGCTGGATTTGAAACCCTCCCCTAACTGTTGCGCTTCTTTTTTCGCATTATCAAATAGGCGAGTGATATCTTTTTCAAAATGATCGAAACCATTTTCAATTTGTTCCGTTGTCAAATCAGTTTGTTGACGCAATGCATGGGTTAAACGATCTAGACGCTCGCCGGCATTATCCGCAAAACTGTTCAAAGACGCTTTATGGATTTCAAAGGAATCTTTCATCCGTTGATCCATAGTATTCACAACATCACGTAGTTTCTGTGCAATATCGTTACTGCGTTGTGCCGCAGATTCCGTGGCTTGATTTAAGAAATCCGTAGAACGATCAAACAAGACTGTCATATCTTTGGCAGAGTCAGATGCTTCTTCAGCAGCTTTCTTCAAATCACTTGCTTGCTTATTAAACTGCGAGCCAATTTTCTCTGCTTGTTCCGTTGCCTTCATGGAAGCATCGGTCACTTCAGACGTCTGTATACGAAGAGCAGCTTTCATTTCATCTGCACGTTCTAATGTTTCTTTGGAAGCGCGGCTTAACTCATCCACTTGTGCATCCACTGTCTCTTCAATGGATTTACGTTGATGGTCCATACGATCAGCCAGAGATTCAAGCTTTTCGGTTTGGCTAGAAAGAGCAGATCGTAACTTACCTGCATCTTCACGTGCTGTCAGAGAAGCACCATTTAATGCACCTGTACGTTCATCCAACATGACAGTCAATTCTGCAATATCTGCTGCGGCTTCTTGTGTAACTTTTGATAATTCATCAGCTTGACGGCGCAATGTCGTTGCAACAGTGTTAACACGTGTATCGCCTTCATCTACAGGATAGGTAAGCAACGCCAATTGTCGCTTCAACTCTTCCGTATGTGATTTAACCGCATGTCCACGCTTAAAATAAAGCCCCATAAACCAGATAAAAGTCAGGGGTGTAAACACGCCTGCAACAAGCCCTGCAAGCTCATGCGGCATCAGACTTGCCAATAAATCATATCCCATAAAATTGCTGAGATAATGCCCACAAACACCAAGCCAAATAACCGACAGCATGGACAAAACAATCGTCATACGAAGCAGTCTTGCTTGCGTGACCTTTTCCGCCTCACGAAGTTTTTCTTCTGAGTTATTATCCCCCTCATGCAAAGGTTTACGCATTGCATTGGGTAGATGTTTGACTTCTGCACTCATGGTCTTCAACCTGATTTTCAATAGAGTTCAAGGGTTTGCGAGGAGTATTTTGACTTGATTCGCAAATTATTTCAACGACCAGATTTTGATCAAAGCCGCAGATTTCCTCAACATATAGTCCTTAACTACTGTTTTACCCCAAAGGTGGGTTTAAACATTGTTCCTTTAGACGTTTAGCATTATAACAGGTTTTCAGATACAAATTAATCTTCAAGTATTTGAATATTGAAAAAATAAAGGTTCCCTATGTCCGACCATCCAGAATTCAAAAACCTGCATGTGGTTGACCATCCATTGGTTCAACATAAATTGACAATCATGCGTAAAAAGAGCACACCGACTGGCCAATTCCGTCAACTTTTGACAGAAATTTCCATGTTGATGGGTTATGAAATTTCCCGCCATATTCCGTTGACAACAGAGAATATCGAAACTCCGTTGCAAGAATATGACGCCCCCGTTTTGGCAGGTCGTAAACCCGCGATTATCTCTATACTTCGTGCGGGTCTTGGTATGGTTGAAGGTCTACGTAGCCTGATGCCAAATGCCCGTGAAGGTCATGTTGGTCTTTTCCGTGATCCGGAAACAAAAATGCCAGAAGAATATTATGTAAAATTGCCAGAGCCAGGTGGACGTTTATTCATCTTGTGCGATCCAATGTTGGCAACAGGTAATTCTGCGGTTCACGCCATGGATGTATTGGTGAAGCATGGTGTAGAAGTTCACAATATCCGCTTTATGGCTTTGGTTGCAGCCCCTGAAGGTATCCGTACCTTCCAAGAAAAATATCCAAATGTGCATATCTATACTGCTTCCCTTGACGAAGGTCTTGATGATCATGCCTATATTCGTCCGGGTCTTGGTGATGCAGGTGACCGTCTATTCGGCACCAAATAAAAACTAAGCTAACTTACTTAAAAGAAAAGGGCCTCTGGAAATCCAGAGGCTCTTTTTTGTTATTGTAAGATACGCTTTAATGGTTTGATATTTTGGAAAATAATCAAGTCCATGAACAACACAATGATCAAGGACACCCCTACCAATGGGAAAGCCATTGAAAGCAGCAAAATCATTGCAACGGCCCCTTTCCATAAAGGCACATTATTTGGCATTGGCGGCGCCATCAAACGACCTACTTTTGAAGGGCGGCGTTTCCACCACATGACAATACCGCTGACACATAAGAAAATTACCGTCAGACAGAACACCACATTCAAGATGATGTTCCAAAGCCCCATATCCCCTTGATGCAAAGCTGTACCAACCGCCATGGTTTTAGCCATGAGTGAATAATCAGCATAGCCAACTTCACCCAGAATTTTACCTGTATATTGATCAATATGAACTGTACGGTCCGCTGTTGGATCAGTTGTATCACTATCCCAAGCATCCGCCGTGATGGTATAAACACCTGTTTCACTTTCCGGTAAGTTGATACGGAATTTTGGTCCAAAGCCAATTCTATAAGCCAGGTCAGTGATACTGGATAAATCGATGGAATATCCTTCTGCAACACCTGTAATACCTGCATCAGAACCAGATATAGGCATTTTTGTTTGCTCTAGCCCCCATGGTACTTCTTCAAGTGCACCATGGCTCATAGATGCATGAACATCATCAGATAAGGGCACCTCCATGCCCCATTTTTCTGCCGGAAAACTGCTCCAGGGTTGCACAAATTTGCCTCCCCAAACACCAGCCCAAGCAAGACCGGAGAGCAAGAAAAACATTAAAATGACGGAGATATAAAAACCGGAAGTTACATGAAGGTCTTTCCATAAAGCACGCCCTTTTGCAGAAAAGTTCGGCAACAATACCTGACGGAAGTTACTTCCTTGTCTTGGCCACCACATATAAAGCCCGGTCACAATTAAAACGATGCCGAGGCTGGCAGCAATCTCAATTAAACGATCTCCTAGATCTCCAATCAACAAGGTCCCATGAATATCATTTGCCAAGTAGTAAAGAGTGTCATCCTTTACAACATCCCCAAGGACTTGGTTTGTATAAGGATCAATTGATAAGACATGACCAGCGCCGCCATGACCGCCGTGATCCTCTCCATGGCTCTCAGTTACCACTTCCACATAAGCCGCAGATGTTGCATCCGCGGGTGGAATATAGCGTGTAATTTGACCATTAGGATAGACAGCTTGTGCAGCTTCATAATGTCTGTTTGGTGATAGCATTTCACCGGACACTTCAACACTCGGCTTCACGCCAAAACGTGTTTCAAACACGTTATAATACATCATCAAAAGACCAGTGATGGCTAACATCAACATAAATGGAATGACATAAAGCCCCGCATAAAAATGCCAACGCCACACAGCGCGATAAAATTTTGTCGACAGATCGTCGTTGGTCGCATCTTCATAGGATGCAACATTTGTTTGATTATTCATCTCATAACCTTTCCCAGACAGTTTTCAAATAAAAACTGCCTTCATAAATTCACATAAAATTTGGATAAACTAGGAAAGGTATGTTGGTGGGCCACGCGTGACACGGCTAAGCTTGAAATCAACTTTCTTACTGATTGCACGTTCTATAAATTGTTGAACAGCTGCAACTTTCAAACTACCTATAACAAGATCGTCACTTGTAGAAGGCAGAATTACAGCTGTCGTAACGCGACAAGCTTCACAATGATTACCATATTCAAATTGGAAACTGTCCTCTGTGCCTGTGACACAGATATAATATTCAAAACCTGCGGGAAGTGGACCTAATTCCAATTCAGCTAGCCGTGCAGGATCAATTGCATTTGTGCGATGTGCAAATGTCATCAACAACAATGATAGGCCGCAAAGACATTGCAGCAATATCCGCCCTGTTGTTTTATAGTTAGACATTTATAATCTCTCCGCCTGATCGCGGCGCAGAATTCCAAATTCGGCTTTCAATGTCAATCCAATAACTAGCTTACTAATCGATAAATTGACTAATTGATCTTTGATCTAAATTTAGATTGCAGCCAAAAACAAAGGCAGGCTAAAAATGTAAATCCAACCACCTTGAAAACGGCTTTTGTTGGGATCTCACCATAATTCCAAGCCCCATCCTGATACCATAGACAAACCGTCAAAATGGAGAATAAAAAAGCAATCGACATACCAACTTTTTTCATCATGATCTTGCCTCCATATGCGCAAGCACTTGATCAAAAGCCCAATGAGATATTTTGTGCCGAGGGTGAGTGGTATCGATTAAAACTTGAAAATCGCCGCCACCAATCAAACCCAGTTTTTCCTGCACAGCATCTTCATAAAGTTTACCGCGCGTATTATTGTAACAACATCGATCATATTTATTGAAAATCTGCAATTGTGAACGGCCCGAACGATCTGCCGCCAATACAAACATGTCCATAAAACTGGCCGCCTCCAACATGTTCTTTTTCAATTGCGCAGGTGCAGATTCTTTAATTTGCCTCATATATACCGGATAGACACCTGCAATCGGATAGGAGTTTTCTATTCGTGGATCCATCGCGCTGAACACGGCCGTCGCCCAGGCGCCATTTGAAAGACCAATCATATTAACTTGCTGGATCTCTTCCTTTGACAATACATAATTTAACCCAGCGAAAAGAGGTTCAAAGAAGAAACGTGTGGGATAAGGGATATCGTCAGGTGCTGTGCCTTTATAAATACTTGAAATTAGTTTATTTTCACCAAAACGGACAACATCTCCATATAAAGGTGTATTAAATACTAATACCAAGTAACCTGCTGCCACCAGTTTCTCCAAATGGCGATGAGTTTCATGAAAAGTTCCGGCATATCCATGATGATAAATGACCAGTTTTCCGGAAAAATTTTCAGGTTTGAAGAGGATTGCATTTGTTCTTAAGTCAAAATCCGTTTCGAATATCAACTCTTGAATCTTGCCCAAATTCGCCCATTTCTCATATCGAGATTTATGACATGGCATCGATGCTCTGTACTTACTTTCCAGCAAACATTCTATAAAATTAGGCGCATCAGGAATATCCTGTATCGTAACAGGCCATAACGCCTTAATATCCCGATCCCCCATGACTGAACTAATCAAGGAAGCGCGTATAGTTTTTGTATCACCTTGCTGAAGATAATCCCGCGGCTCAATTTCCAAATATTTTGGATTAATTTCTTCATAGAGATACGGTGATTTTGCACGTAATTTTTTATAATGAATGCGAGAAGTATCCCATTCATAAAAAAAACTTAAGACGGCGAAAATGCTAAAAAGCCAACCAAATCCCCCTAAAATACGCTGAAAAATCATCCTCAGCTTACTCCCCAATAACAATATGATCTCTAATCATTATTTTCTTATTAACTAGGGGATAATATAGCCTTATGGAATGCGCAAGCCTTAGTCATGCCATAAATTGATAATAACTTGCTGAAAAAGCCGAACAGGTCGTATAGTTAATTTCCAAATTTTCGGTGATTGGGTGTGAAATATGGGCAACTGGCGTAAATATCTTTATCTTCTGACGGGCCTTATTATAGGTGCCACCTTTTCACAATTTCCAGAATTCCATCAACAATATTTCCAACGTTTAGGGGGCACATTAGACGAATTGGACCGCCAAGTAGAAGCTTTGGATAGTCGTGCGGCTTCTACTGATATGACCCGTTATAATTATATCCGCCACCTGACCGCCAGTTCAGATAAAGCTGCACAGATGGAGGGGGAACATCTAACAAATCTATTACGTCGACAGTTCGATGTTCAACAGGCACTCAACGCCTTGGGAGATGCCTCTCCGCAAATGATGGCGATATTGGTACTTTATCATCTGGATATAAACACCGCCAAAGCAACTGCAGAGGTTTATAAACCTGCCGTTCCACTTACAATTTCAGGTGGTATCTATTTCGGTATCGGTTTTTTGATTGGGTATATCCTTATGGCCTTTTTAATGCTTTTCTTCCCGCGCAAAGTCTTACAATCGGAACCTGATTAATGTCTCATCCAATTGAAAAACAAAATAGCTGGCGCGATGCGTTTCAGGTTTATTTATCGCGTCCGGCTATCACTATGTTTTTCTTGGGGTATTCAAGTGGCCTTCCCATATTACTCGTCTTCAGTACTTTATCTATCTGGTTACGCGAAGTCGAAATAAGTCGTGCAGATATTGGTTTCTTTAGCTGGATTGCCCTTGCTTACGGATTCAAATTCGTCTGGGCACCCTTAATTGATGCAGTAAAACTACCTGTATTATGCAATTTGCTAGGCCGAAGACGCGGCTGGCTTTTCTTTGCACAATGTTTAGTCATTTTGGCCATTTGCGGCATCGCCTTTAACGATGCAGCTATCGATGCGACGACGACTGCCATGATGGCAGCAGCACTCGCTTTTGCGGGCGCCACCCAAGATATAGTCATTGATGCATATCGCATCGAAAGAGCGGATGAAAGCTACCAAGGTGCCATGGCGGCAACCTATACAGCAGGATATCGAATAGCGATGATTCTTGCGGGTGCCGGTGCATTAGAGATTGCAGGCCTGTTAGATGTAGTAGAAGGCGATGGACTAGCCGGATATGATTACAATGCATGGAAATGGGCATATCTCTCAATGGCCTTTGCCATGGGCATTGGCATCATCGCCACACTTGTTATCAAAGAACCAGATCAACCTGAACAGCAAGAAGCCGACCCTTGGTTATCAGAAATAGAGCACAAAGTTGAAGAGACTCAAAATCCAGCTTTGAAACCTTTTTTCTGGATTTTCCATCATTTCATCTGGCCTATCATTGACTTTGTGCAACGTTATCGAATGATCGCAATTGTTATACTTGCCTTGATCGCAACCTATCGCATCAGTGATATTGTAATGGGTGTTATGGCAAATGTTTTCTATACAGATTTAGGCTTTGCCAAAGAAGAAATAGGGCGCTTTTCAAAAGTTTTTGGACTAATTGTGACCATTGGCGGCACATTCCTTGGCGGTCTATTAATCCGACGTTATGGGGTCCTCAAAATATTATTGATTGGCGCAATTTTAGCTGCAGGTTCTAATTTGCTATTTGCCTATATGGCCTATATCCAAAGCAGTAATCTTACCACATTGGCACTGGTTATTTCAGCAGATAATTTGAGTGCTGGTATCGCTTCTGCCGCATTTATCGCTTATCTTTCAAGTTTGGTGAATAAACAATTTTCCGCTTCGCAATATGCCTTATACACATCGATAATGGTGATATTACCCAAATTCTTAGGCGGATTTTCAGGTATCGTCGTAGATGCCAGCAGTTGGGAAGTTTTCTTTATTGGCACTGCCCTAATCGGCATTCCCGTCATCTTCTTGATTTTAGCCGTAGAAAAACTGACAAATAAATAGTCTGTATAAAGAATGCGGCACCGCATAATCCTTGTTGTTTTATTTAATTAAAGCTATAAGACCCTTCAAGTTTCACGTCAAAAGCTGGTTTCTGACCAATCACCTGTGTCTACTTTCTTTTGACAATAGTCTAACTCAAATCTGATAAGAGTGTATTTCCATGGATATCTCCAAAATCTCTGCGGGTAGTAACCCACCTGAAGACATCAATGTTGTGATCGAAGTGCCTATGGGCGTGCCAGTAAAATACGAATTGGACAAAGATTCCGGTGCTGTATTTGTAGACCGCTTCATCGCGACACCTATGTATTACCCATGTAACTATGGTTTCGTACCAGGTACCTTGTCTGATGACGGTGATCCAGCAGACGTATTGGTTGTTGGCGATTATCCTTTGGCACCGGGTTGCGTAATCCGTTCTCGCCCAGTTGGCGTATTGATCATGGAAGACGAAGCTGGACAAGATGAAAAAATCTTGGCTGTGCCACATTCAAAAATGACACCTCTTTATGACCACATCAAAGACATCAACGATTTGCCAGAGCATTTGTTGAACCAAGTGCGCCATTTCTTTGAACATTACAAAGATTTGGAAAAAGGCAAATGGGTGAAATTGAAAGATTTTGCACCTGCTGCTGAAGCAAATCGTTTGATCCAAGAAGCTGTGGATCGCGCTGAAAAATAAGCGTTAATCGTTCAAACAAAAAACCTCACAGAGACTGATCTTTGTGAGGTTTTTTTGTATCTTAAATCTGACCAACTTAGCTATTGTCCGCAAGGATAATGCCTGCGAAATAAAGCGAGCCACATATCAATAGACGTGCTTCATTACCTTTTGGCAAATCAGAAATTGCGGCTTCTACGGTCTCTTTCGCAAGACAATCGATGCCTTGTTCTTTGGCAAAAGCAGAAGCTTCTTCAGCTGTTAGACTGTTTTCTTCGCCCGGGATACGAATAGCATGCGCCTTCGTAATATAAGGTGCTAAAGGACGTAAAAAATCCCCTGCCGCTTTTGTATTTAACATACCAAATACAATGTGAAGCGGGCGATCATCTTCTGCTTTCCATGTCTCTGCCTGCTTGGCCAAGGTGATACCTGCCGCGGCATTATGGCCACCATCAAGCCAAACATCAAAATTTGATCCCAACTCATCCAGAATTGGACCGGATTTCAAACGTTGTAAACGCGCGGGCCATTCCACATTCACCAAGCCTTCACGAATTTGATCATCAGAAATATCAAATCCTTGATCACGCAATGCCAGAATAGCAGCGACAGCTTGACCTGCATTTGTCACTTGATGTTCTCCAGGAAGATTAGAATATGGCAGATCCAATGTGGCAGCCGAGGACACAAAACGAAGGCCTTCACCCGTATCAGTGATAGACCATTCAGCCCCGAAACGGGACATCTGAACAGCTTTATCACGGGCGACGTCTTCGATCTTTTCCATCGCTGCATCTGGTTGTGGCCCCACCACAGAAATTGCGGATGGTTTTTGAATTGCAGCTTTTTCACCTGCAATTGCAGAAATTGTATCGCCAAGGAATTGCGTATGATCCATAGAAATTGGCGTTAGAATAGTGACCGCTGGATTATCCACCACATTGGTGCTGTCCAAACGACCACCTAGGCCTGTTTCCAACAACACGATATCCCCCGGCGTATCAGCAAAAGCCTTAAACGCCGCTGCTGTGGTAATTTCAAAGAAAGTAATGGGTTTATTTTCGTTGGCTTCTTCGCAATATGTCAGTAAATCTTGAAGCGCATCTTCCGAAATCAATTCACCCGCCAAACGAATACGTTCATGGAATTTCACTAGATGCGGTGAGGTATAGGCGTGTACTTTATAGCCAGCAACTTCTAAAACCGCACGCAACATAGCCTGAGTTGAGCCTTTGCCATTGGTACCTGCCAAATGCACGACGGGCGGTAATTTATCTTGTGGATTACCCAAACATTCCAGCATCTCATAAGTGCGATCCAATCCAAGATCAATCACCTTAGGGTGCAAGCTTAACAAACGGGACAGGATCACATCACTTTCACGACCAGCCATGATATAACTTTCTTTAATCTTATCTTTGCATGAAAAAGGGCCGCCAGTATAGCAAGCAGCCCTTTTCGAAATAGTGAAATAACGACGAGATTAATCGTCATCTTTCTTAATCGGTTTCGGTTTCGGATCATCCGGAATTGGTTGCTCAACAGGCCCTGAAGCAACCTTTAGGTCACCTTCTTCATCGGATTGATCCAAATGATCTTCAATCGATTCACGAGTGATCAGCTCAACATTTCCAGAAATCTTTTTCACCATAATCATATGGATCAAATTACCAAGTGCCTGTTTCAAATCCAGACGACTTACAACCATATCAACCATACCATGTTCATGTAGATATTCGGCCGTTTGGAAACCATCTGGCAACACTTCGCGTACGGTCTGTTCAATCACACGACGCCCCGCAAAACCAATCATACAACCAGGCTCCGCCACATGAATATCGCCCAACATAGCAAAACTTGCCGATACACCACCTGTTGTCGGATCTGTAAGCAATACAATATACGGCAAACCAGCTTCGCTTAATTCCTGTAAAGCAACTGTTGTACGTGGCATCTGCATTAAGGAAAGGATACTTTCCTGCATACGTGCACCACCAGAAGCCGGAATAACAATCAAGGGCGCTTTTTGTTGCACAGCTAAATGCGCTGCAACCACGATGCCTTCGCCAACAGCAGTTCCCATGGAACCACCCATAAATTCAAAGTTGAAAGCAGCAATCACTGTATCAACACCGGACATTTTACCATGCCCAACAACAATCGCATCTTCTTCGCCTGTTTTGTTACGCGCCTCTTTCAAGCGATCAGTATAACGCTTGCGGTCGCGGAATTTTAACGGATCAACAGGAACTTTTGGCAATTCAATACGTGTATAGGCCGCATCATCAAACAAACTTGCCAAACGTTTTAAAACTGGCAAACGCAAATGATGGTCACAATGTGTACACACATTCAAATTGGCTTCCAAATCACGATGGAACAACATTTGTCCGCAGCCTGGGCATTTATGCCACATATTATCCGGCACATCCGGTTTGGCTCCAACCAATGCCTTAATTTTTGGGCGCACAAAATTTGTAAGCCAGTTCATAGGAAATCCCTTTCCGTTATGATCGTAATCTTTAAGTATCGTTATCTTGCGATTGATATAAACTCTCTAGATACACGCTTGCGTCCAGAAAACAAGGTCTAAGCCCTATTTTTAGGAATAGAAAAACAAGTTTTTTGAAATTTGATATCTAAAAACAAAAAACGCCTGCTTCCTTTCGAAAGCAAGCGTTTATTAAATTCTATATTTAAGAATTAGTTACGTGCGCCATCTGCAAGTTCTTTAACAAATGCCAAAACATCCGCAGCACAACCAGCTTTAGGCGCATCGTTTTCATCCAAATTGGATTTAATACGATCCACAATCGCCGAGCCAACAACGGCTGCGTCTGCAATAGAAGAAACTGACTTCACATTTTCCGGTGTCTTGATGCCAAAGCCAACAACAATCGGTAAGTCTGTTTGAGATTTTAAGCGTGAAACAGCCTCTTCCACAGCTGCTTCTGCAGCAGAACCTGTGCCTGTAATCCCAAGAATAGATACATAGTAAACAAAGCCGCTGGTATTATCATTTAAGACAGGCCCCATACGATGACCAACCGTCGTTGGTGTCGCCAAACGGATGAAGTTTAAACCTGCCTCTTTAGCAGGCACGCAAAGCTCTTCATCTTCTTCTGGTGGCAAGTCTACAACAATCATACCATCAATGCCTGCATTCTTGGCATCAGTGATAAATTTATCCACACCATAGGCATAAATTGGATTGTAATATCCCATCATCACGATTGGGGTTTTATCATTCTCTTGACGAAACTCGCGCACCATATCCAATGTTTTGATCAATGTTTGACCATTCTTCAAAGCACGCAATCCAGCAGCTTGAATAGTCGGGCCATCCGCTACCGGGTCCGTAAACGGCATACCAATTTCGATAATATCAACACCAGCAGCCGGCAATCCTTTCAAGATTTCCAAACTGGTATCGTAATCAGGGTCGCCTGCTGTGGTGAAGCTTACAAAACCGCCGCGACCTTCTGCTTTTAGACGTGCGAAGGTAGCATCAATACGACCGGAATCTTTAATCTCAGACATATTCCTTTATTCCTTCTTACAACTCAACGCCAAGGCGTTCAGCCACTTGGTTAATATCTTTGTCACCTCGACCAGACAGACACATTACGATGATTTTGTCTTTATCCATTTTTGGTGCAATTTTCATCACATGAGCCAATGCATGAGAAGATTCCAATGCCGGAATAATACCTTCAAGCTTCGTCATCAATTGGAAAGCCTCCAAAGCTTCGGTATCTGTGGCATTCACATATTGTGCACGCCCCACATCAGAGAACCAGCTATGTTCAGGGCCAATACCCGGATAATCCAAACCTGCAGAAATGGAATGAGCTTCTGTGATCTGACCATCCCCATCCTGCAATAGATAGGTACGGTTGCCATGAAGAACACCTGGTTTGCCGCCTGTGATAGAGGCTGCATGTTCACCCGTTTCAACTCCATGACCACCAGCTTCCACACCAATAATCTCAACTGACGGATCATCCACAAATGGGAAGAAAAGACCCATCGCATTTGATCCACCGCCAATACAAGCTGTAACCACGTCAGGAAGACATCCCTCCGCTTCTTGAAGCTGTGTTTTCACTTCATCACCGATGATACGTTGGAAGTTTCGCACCATCTGCGGATAGGGATGCGGGCCCGCCACGGTACCAATAATATAGAAAGTTTCTTCTACATTTGCCACCCAATCACGCAAGCCTTCATTCATCGCATCTTTCAATGTCATGGAACCCGATGTAACAGCTTCGACTTCCGCCCCCAATAACTTCATACGAAATACGTTTGGCGCCTGACGTTCCACATCGGTTTTACCCATATAAACCTTACAAGGCAGATCAAATAATGCACATACAGTCGCCACAGCCACACCATGTTGACCAGCACCTGTTTCCGCAATGATCCGCTTCTTGCCCATGCGACGGGCCAATAAAATCTGACCCAATACATTGTTAATTTTATGACTACCTGTATGGTTCAAATCTTCGCGCTTCAAATAGATCTTCGCACCACCCAAATGTTCTGTCAGGCGTTCTGCAAAATAAAGCGGATTTGGACGACCTGCATATTGTTTCAAATAGTAATTAAACTCTTTTTGAAACTCTGGATCATCCTGTGCAGTGTTATAAGCCTCTTCCAAATCAAGGATCAAAGGCATCAAGGTTTCAGATACGAAACGGCCACCATAAATACCGAAATTACCGTCCTCATCCGGGCCGGTCGAGAAGCTATTCAGGTTCTCAGCTGTTACACCACTCATTGCGAATTCCTCTTTGTCGAATTTTGCCATTCTTATTGTCAGGCTTACAGTAAGAATACGACTAAACTTACTGATCGGTTTTCTTTAATTTCGCGAAAACACTAAATCAGCAAACCTTCTAAAACAAGCAGTTTTATGCGGGTTACAGGCATTTTTTTGTTCTTTTTATTGAACGTGTGATCAACAAAAAATAGAACAAAGTTCCTGCAATATTCTCATTTCTTTTGCATTTCTGCGGGGTTAGGTTGCCCATAATACTTTAGAACATAAGAAGTACAAAAATCTTCTATTCATAATTTTTATTTCAATGGAAAAGAATCAATTAGTATGCCATCTCACAAAGTTAAAATTTCTCTTTAAGATACTAGTGAACTGGAAAAATCATGAAGTCTATCTCACGGTTAGTAGCGCTTTCTACACTATTTTTTTTAGGCTCATGTCTAACACCACCAAAAGATAGCTATTATAACTTACCGTATGGCGATACTACGCTTAATGGAAGTTGGACATTATTTTCACAAATTGAGGATCACCCGGCAAAACGGGCGGGAAAAAAGTTTCCTGATCTCTCAAACCCAGAAACCCTCAAAGCCACTTTTGAGCCACGTCAGCCTGATATCTATACTGCAGAAGAAGTTACCGATTGGTTAGCTAGAAAGTTTGTCGTCATATATATTAATGAAGTCAAACCATGGTCCACTGAGCAATGGTTCCTTGGAAACGGTAAAATGGTTGAATTTGGCGATGGCCGAATGCTTCTTGTCGACATCACACAAAAGGGCAATCAAATCTGTGCGTCCTACGAAAAATACGCTGGCTGGTGTGTCGTACTAGGAAAGAAAGATGAAGATGCTGTTTTCTATTTAAACCCAGAATCTTCATTATTTCGATCCCGAGACTATGCCTTGGTCACCGAAATTAGGACGAATCTAGATGCAAAAACCTTTCATAAATTGTTTAAAGCAGGTCAGGGAAAAACCGCCATGTCTTACATTTCCCTTCCTGATGAATAAATCTTAAAAACTTCTCACAGCCTTCATAAATTCACGGATTTTATGCGGGCTTTTTTCACCTGGTGCATCTTCCAAGCCAGATGACGCATCCACACAAGGTGCCTTCGTCATACGAATAGCTGTCTGCACATTATCAGGTGTCAAGCCACCTGCCAGCATCCATGGTTTGGAAAAGCTTTTACCCTCAAGCAACGTCCAATCAAAGGCAATGGCATTACCGCCAGGCAGTGTCGCATCCTTTGGTGGCTTAGCATCAAGCAATAACCAATCAACAACAGGTTCATATTGGCTCACGGCTTTTAGGTCTTCTTCCTCACGGATACCAATAGCTTTCATCACCTGACGGCCTGTGCGCTGTTTAATTTGAACCACACGTTCAACAGGTTCTTTACCATGCAATTGAATGATATCCAAAGGGACGGCTTCCAAAACACGATCAATCAACTGATCATCAGGTTCCACAAAAAGACCTACAATATTCACATTTGAGGGAATACGGGACGCCAACATAGCCGCTTCTTCAATAGACACATTTCGTGGGCTTTTCGGAAAGAAAACCAGCCCAATATGATCCACCCCAGCTTGCACCGCCGCATGGATGGTTTCCGGTGTTTTTAATCCGCAAATTTTTGCTTCTGTGGTCATTATTTTTTATCCGCAACTTTATTTTGGAGGAACATTGTCAAAACTGATAGCCACACCCCCATCATCATAACATGCAGTATCGCATATAAGATTGACTGAAAAGTCTTAAAGGGATCAAGAAACCCTATTTCTCGTAAGACCCAGGAAATCCCGAATATGATTGTGCCACCCATGACATCAAAAACAAGAAATACGAAAATCACAGCATAAATCAAATTTAGGAAATACGCCTTTACATCCAAATTCAATTTCCCGGTTTTAAAAAGATTTATCAAAATTAACAAAAACCAGCTGCCAAGAAACCTGAAAGTTAATAAATAGATAAATGAATAT
>NZ_SMMC01000187.1 GCF_009711445.1 Curvivirga aplysinae
ACTTAACAACACTAATTAGTGGAAAAATTTGGGGGATGTCCATCAATAAAGACATTTCTATTTTGCAGAGAAATTCGTCCTTTAGAAAACCAATTTATTATATTCACATAATGATCGCGGCTGTGGATCCAATTCTTATAAGATAGTGAAGCTATAGTATCATCTCTGGAGATATCAAAAAATGTTTGCCAAATAATAGGGCCGGAATCTACATTTTCATCAACAAAATGGAAAGTTGTGCCTGATTGAGTGATGCCAGATTTTAAAACTCTATCTTGTATGTTGAGACCTGGAAAATCAGGCAGTAATGACGGATGCTGATTGATTAACTTGCCAGAATGTAAACGGCAGATATATTTGGGAATAATCCAGTTGAAATTTATAAAGGTTAAATCAGCTTCCTTAACATATTCTGAAAATTCTTCCCAATAAGTCTTGGTATTTTCATAAATAAGATATTCATCTACACATTCGGGATGTTTCACTGGTTGGCGGTCAGCAATGATCTTGAAGTCAATATGGCTTAATTGTTTAGATTTCTTAGCATAGGCTGCATATCCACCTCCCCCGGAGATGAAAATAGTCACTTTATATGAATTGCCCATTTTAAAGCCTGCCATTTCAAATTATAAATTTAGATATTCTGTTAAGTCAGCTTCTATGGAAAGGAAAATATCTTGTCTTTTGAAAATATGTGCATTCAGGATGCAGAGACACATATCTTAAAATCAAAACGAGAGTCAGCTTCCTTTCAAAGCACCAATCATTTTAGTCGAAATATTGAAGAGATTTCTGACCGATTAAAGGGGTATGTTTCAAGCCATAAAAATATGACGGATATCCATGCCGAAAGACTTTTTCAGACTTTTGCAATTTTGGAAAGTTTTGCAAAATATGAGAATTGGTATGGTAAGCCTGCTGGCAAGACTGAGAATATTTTTCGAAGTATTCTTGCAACCAATCGTGCTATTAGTTCACCTCTTTTTTTGATCCTAACGGCTTTGAATCATCGGGTACTTAGTGATTTGGAGATTAAGTCTTCAAGTTTGGAACTCGGTACGGGAATGGGGATTGCTTCTAAAGTTCATTTTGAATCAAAGTCTTTTAGTGTTGTTAGTGATCCTGGTTTGTCACCTCTTCTTTACACCCGGTCAATTTCAAGTCATGAACATTATATGACAATTGATGCTCGGCATATCCCCTTTAACGAAGGAACTTTTGAGACCGTACTTGCTGAAAATATGCTTTATCATGTTCCGGAACGAGGCAAAGCGCTGCAAGAAATGGCACGTGTTACTGCACGTGGGGGTGTTTTATGTTTCAACGATATTAATGATATAGCACGTAAAGAACGCCCCTGGTATAATTTGTTAAAGAAGTCAGGTTTCTCGAACACTTCTAAAGAGATGCTGAATTTCTTAAATTCCGGCTCTAGATATCGTGCGGAATCTGATTGTGAGCAAAATTTCTCCAGTCAGGAAAGCTTGAAGGCTGAGCTTAAGGAATTGGGTTTTGAAGATATTAAAATCATTCCTTATTTCTCTAAAAGTTTGCTTTCCCTAGCCTATTACTTATTTGATTCTGACTTCTTGCTAAAAACGAATACGCTTCCAGATTTTTCAAAAGATTCTGCATATAGTAATGAAGTATTTGATCAAATTTACTTGAACTTTATGAATACAGTTTGTGCTCCATTGATTGAGCAGGATGAAGAGATTGTTTCTGAAAGTAAAGAAAATGCATATTTCTTTTTGGTTGCCCGAAAAGCGGGGGGGCAAAATGCGGCTTTAAACAAGTGTTCTGAAGAAATCAAATGTCCACATGATGGATCTCGACTTCTAGAAAAGAATAGATGCCTAGTATGTGAGAAGCATGGACATGAATTCCCAATATTTAAAGGAATATCGATGGTTACGCCTTATTATCAGGAATGGTTCAAAAATCTGAATAATTCAGATAGAAAAGAAGTTCTAAGAGGTTAATGATTCATTCACTGAAAGAAGCTTTATTGGGATATTTGACATAAAAAGTTTGTTAACTCCTGCACCTCAACACTCACAGGCCTATTGGCTGGCGTGGCGAGGAAATAGCATTCTTCTGTCTCTTGCGTGTCGGGGCTGACGGGGGTGAGTTGGTTGTTGGCGAGTTCTTTCTGCAGGAGGGCACGTTCCGCCAAGGCGATGCCTTCGCCTTTCAAGGCAAGAGAAATAGATTGGATATAAGAGGCGCAGTCTTGGATGGGGTTTTGTTTTAAATCCTGCCACAGGTCGTTATCCATAAAATTGAGCCAGTTAAAACAATTGGGTACTTCCTTTTCATAATTGAGAAGCGGTAAGGTTTTTGGATCAATCCCCGGTTTGGCAACGGGGGTAAGGGCTTCTCGAAACAACATTTGCCCATTCCAGCCTGTGGGCGGGGCGGAACCAAAAAAGATCGCCAGATCGGCTTCTTCCCAGATGGGATCATTCACGTTATTTGAAGTGATGACAGAGATAAGGGCTTCATGCCCTTCCAATTGATATTGCCGCACCAGATCATTGAGCCAGAAGAATATCACATTCTCATCCGCGACGATTTGAATAACCTTGCGTTTGGAATCAGTTTGTTTCTGGTGTTGTTTGACGGCCTCTTCGATAAAGGCAAGTGCGGCGGGAATTTGCTCTGCCAGTTTCAGGCCATCTTCGGTCAGGCTGATCCTTTTAGAATCTCTCTGAAAAAGCGCTGTGTCCAAGTCTTCTTCTAGGATGCGGATGCGCTTACTTACCGCCACTTGAGAGACATTCAACTCATCAGCGGCCTTAGTAAAATTCAGGTGGCGCGCGGCGGCTTCGAAATAAACCAGCGCGTCTAAAGAGGGAAGTGTGCGTCTAAAATAGTTCATAACCTGTAGTTAGGGTTATTCCCAAGTAAAAGTCCAGTTTTAATTTTACCTAGGCTGTTTATCTTAATCCCATCAAATTTTCTCCGGAACCTTGGACTATAAGAGAGAGATAGAAATTCATGGATATCCAACCAAAAGCAAGTCATTTTATTGATGGTGAATATGTGGAAGATACAGCGGGTGAAGCGCTAGACGTGATTTACCCGGCAACAGGTGAAGTTGTTGCCAAGCTGCATTCTGCGACACCTGCTATCATTGAAAAAGCAATGGTGGCTGCGGAAAAGGCACAGAAAATCTGGGCCGCGATGGAACCAAAAGAACGCGGTCGTATCTTGCGCAAAGCTGCGGATATCATGCGTGAACGTAACCATGACCTCTCTGTTCTTGAAACCTATGACACAGGTAAACCTTATCAGGAAACAAGCATTGCGGATGCCACATCCGGTGCGGATGCGCTGGAATATTATGGTGGTTTGGCCGCGGCTGTCACAGGTGAATATGTACCATTGGACAATGACACATTTGCCTATACCGTGCGTCAACCATTGGGTATTTGTGTGGGCCTTGGCGCATGGAATTATCCAACCCAGATTGCATGTTGGAAATCTGCGCCTGCTTTGGCTTGTGGTAATGCCATGGTGTTTAAACCATCTGAAACAACCCCGCTTTGTGCATTGAAAGTGGCAGAGATTTTGATCGAAGCTGGCGCTCCAAAAGGTGTGATGAATGTGGTTCAAGGTTTCGGCAATGTGGGCGCGGCCCTAACAACCGATCCACGTGTGGCCAAAGTTTCCCTCACCGGTTCTGCCCCAACAGGTAAGAAAGTTTATGCCGCGGCAGCGGCACAAATGAAACATGTGACCATGGAACTTGGCGGTAAATCTCCATTGATCATTTTTGATGATGCGGATATCGAAAGCGCGATCAGCGGTGCGATTAATGGTAACTTCTATTCTTCTGGTCAGGTTTGTTCCAACTGTACCCGTGTATTTGTTCAAAAAGGCATCAAGGATAAATTCCTGTCCCGTATGAAAGAACGTCTTGAAAGCGGCGTGATCATTGGTGACCCAATGAATGAAGAAACAAATTTCGGCCCAATGGTTTCTGAAAACCAGCTAAACATCGCTATGAGCTATGTTGAGATCGGGAAAGAAGAAGGCGCAACCCTTTCTCATGGTGGCAAGCAATTAGACGGCAATGGTTTCTTTATGGAGCCGACAGTATTTTCCGACGTGAAAGACGAGATGCGCATCGCCAAAGAAGAAATTTTCGGCCCTGTCATGTCTGTTCTTGATTTCGATACAGAAGAAGAAGTGTTGGAACGTGCCAATGCGACCGAGCTTGGTTTGGCGGCTGGCGTTTACACATCTGACATCAACCGCGCACATCGCGTTGTAAAGGCATTTGAGGCAGGTACCTGTTACATCAACACCTATAACCTAGCGCCCGTTGAAGCGCCATTTGGTGGGGTGAAAGATTCTGGTATCGGTCGTGAGAATTCCAAGGAAGCCCTGAACCACTATAGCGAAGTAAAAACCGTTTATGTGGCGATGGGTGCGACTGAGGCTGCGTTCTAACCTCCCATAAGAACACAGGCTCATCGCTTTTAACCTGCAAAACTGGCAGGGTCTCTTTACTGAGGCTCTGCCATTTTTTTATTTTATTTCAATTTCTTAGATATTTAATTTAGGGTGAGTTTAATTTTATTGAAGTGAACATCAATATTATTGGCTCGAAACTTCATTTTAATTGATTGTATATTAGCTGGATACAACTTTTTTGAGTTGTGGTAGAATTAAGAGTGTTGATGAAACAACATGGATATGAAGAAGGGGTAATCAGTTCTTCGTATCTTTCATAATAATTATAATAATAACAAGAAGCTCACATATATGAACAAGGGAGAAGACTACATTATGAGTAGTATTAAACCACCCTTTACCGACCTTGATATTAAAAAGGCTGATAAAGGTTTTTATGACGGCTATAGTTTGCCTATCGCCCTCATTAGTAAGATTTCTATGGCCGCGCTTGTAATCTGGGCCTTGGTTTGGCCGGCAAATGCCAATAGCGTTTTGGGAAGTTTCAACTGGGCCTTATTAGAGGGCTTTAATAGTTTCTACGTTGTCATTGTTGGATTTTTTGCATTTTTCTTATTAGTTATTGCATTATTACCAAAAACGGGTAGCCGCATTATGGGCACACCCGGGGAAAAACCAGAATTTTCCAATTTCTCATGGTTTTCTATGATGTTTGGCGCAGGCCTTGGTGTGGGTTTGATGGTGTTTTCCACTGCAGAACCGCTTGGCCTTTGGGGATCAAACCCTGTCATTGTGGCAGGTGAAGTGGCCCCAAATACTGTTGAATCTCTTGAAAGTGGCTATCGCTATACTTTCTTGCATTATGGTTTCCATGCATGGGCGATCTATGTGGTAACAGGCCTGTCACTTGCTTATTATGCCTATACACGTGATATGCCTTTGACCATTCGTTCGGCCTTGACCCCGCTTTTGGGTAAACATGTGAACGGTGTTATTGGTCATATCATCGACGTACTTGGTGTCGTTGCAACCATCCTTGGTGTATCTGTAACAATTGGCTTTGGTATTAACCAATTTGTTGAAGGTGTCTATGCGATCACTGGCATGGGCTGGTTGATGGATGTGACAGGGGATGCGCCAAGCCCGACAAAAGTTGGTCTAATGGCAGCCTTAATTATGATTATGGGCATGTCTATTGTTTCTGCTGTGTCCGGTGTTGGACGTGGTGTGAAATATTTGTCTAACCTGAACTTGGTCTTGTCCTTGGTTTTGGTTGCGATTTTTATCATCTTCGGTTCTTTCGCATTCTCCATGACTACTTATGGTTCCGCGATGTTGGATTATATCCTGAACTTCATTTCCCTTTCCTTTGTTGCCCATGGCCCACTTTCCGCAGATACATTTGCGACAATGCTGCCAGAAGCGGTTAAAGCCTTGCCAGCAGAAGATGTTGCGAGCCTCTATAGCGGTGCCACAAATGCATGGGGTAGCTTGGATGGATTTAAATCTGGCTTGCCAGCGAGCTTTGCAGCATTAGAAAATGCCGATGCTTTGGCAGCAACCGTCTATGAAGCAGGTACAGAAGGTCGTCTATTTGGGTGGCAATCTGGTTGGACATCCTTCTATTGGGCATGGTGGATTGCCTTCTCTCCATTTGTTGGTTTATTCTTGGCGCGTATTTCCAAAGGCCGTTCCGTTCGTGAATTTATCCTTGGCTGTGTGATTGCACCTGCTTTGGTTTGTTTTGCATGGATGACCATTCTTGGTGGTACAGCAATCGATCTTGAACTTGCTGGCATTGCAGAAGGTAGCATCATTGGTGCCTCAAACGGTGCGAAACTGTTCGTGACTTTAGGTCATATGATTGATGGTGGTTTCTTGCAATTGATCACGGTGATGTGTGTGGTCTTGATCATGACCTTCTTGGTAACTTCTGCAGATTCCGGTATTTTGGTGATGAACACCATTATGTCTGGTGGTGACCAATTGGCGGGTAACAAGCATCGTATCGTATGGGGTGTCATCCTGACGACTGTAATTGGTGCCTTGCTACTTGCTGGTGGTGGTGGTCTTGATGCATTGAAAAATGCCATGATCATTGGTGCTTTGCCGTTCACCATGGTGATGGGCCTGATGTGTATTTCCCTTGCCAAAGCCCTCTATCGTGATGGCTTGCGTGAGAAAGCTGGTGAGGTATCTGAAGTCGCAGCAGACTAAATACATCTTAGCTGTAATATAAAGAAAAGGCAGAAGCTCTTTTTGAGTTTCTGCCTTTTTCTATTTTAACGCTTTTTCTTACTATCCCCAACTTTTCGGCGACCTTCGCCTGCATGGGTGGTGAAGAATGTTTTTGCTTTTGGCTTTCCACGATTTTTATTCATGCCACCAGATCTGAATTCTTGCTGGCCACCGGGGCTTTGTCCACCACTGCTTCTACGTTGATAGCTGCTACGCTCATTACGGCTTGGGAAAGGAACCAAGCATTCCTTGCCACGCCCGATAAGATCGTCACGTCCCATTTCTTTTAGGGCGTCACGAATAACAGGCCAGTTTTTCGGGTCATGATAACGTAAGAAAGCTTTGTGTAGTTTCCGTTGCATGCCGCTACGTGGTGTGCCCACATGTTCACTTGCCTCGCCGCGACGTACGGGATGCAGTGGATTTTTCTCACTATAATACATAGCGGTGGAAAGTGACATTGGTGTCGGTGTGAAGGTTTGGACCTGATCGGCACGGAAATTATTGCGCTTTAACCAAAGAGCCAAATTCATCATATCTTCGTCGGTGGTACCCGGATGGGCCGCGATGAAATAGGGGATCAGATAAAGTTCTTTACCAGCTTCTTTTGCGGCCCGATCAAACAATTCCTTAAATCGATCATAAGTGCCAATGCCCGGCTTCATCATCTTTTTGAGGCTGTTTTCTTCGGTATGTTCCGGGGCAATTTTCAAATACCCACCCACATGATGTTTCACCAACTCTTTAATATATTTTGGACTTTCAACAGCCAAATCGTAACGTACACCAGATCCGATAGAGACCTTTTTTACGCCTTGTACATTACGCGCGCGTTTGTATAGATCAATCAATTCACCATGATCCGTCACAAGGTTTTTACAGATCACAGGATACACGCAGGATAGCTTACGACAGCCTGCATGGATTTTCGGATCTTTACAATTCATATGATACATATTGGCGGTTGGGCCGCCTAGGTCAGAAATCTGTCCTGCAAAGCCTTTTACCTTGTCACGCATCTCTTCAATTTCGCGGATGACACTGTCATTGGATCGGCTTTGAATAACGCGGCCTTCATGTTCGGTGATGGAACAGAAACTGCAACCACCGAAACATCCGCGCATGATATTAACCGAAAATTTGATCATGTCCCATGCAGGAATCTTCGCATCCCCATATGTCGGGTGTGGATTTCGTGCATAAGGCAGATCAAAAACGCCATCCATTTCCGGCGTACTAAGTGGAATTGGAGGTGGATTTACCCATATTTCCCGATCACCATGGGCTTGTACCAATGGGCGTGCGTTATCCGGATTACTTTCCACATGGATCAGGCGGCTAGCTTGTGCGTAAGTTTCTTTATCTTGTGATACCATTTCATAGGAAGGCACTCGGATCACATTGTTTTCGATTTCGTGAGGCTGCAAAGGTGTCAATTCATCAATGGATGTATGGTCCTGAACTGTCCAGCCATCAGGTACATTTTCCAGATTAAAGGCAGCACCACGCATGTCCAGCATATCTGCAGGATGTTCACCTTTGGCGCAGCGATGAGCTAATTCAACAATGGCACGTTCTGCATTGCCGTATAAAAGAATATCTGCTTTTGCATCTAACAGGATAGAACGACGTACTTTGTTTGACCAATAATCAAAATGGGCCATACGACGAAGGGAGGCCTCAATACCGCCAATAACGATTGGGGTTTTCTTGAAGGCTTCACGGCACCGTTGTGTATAAACCAAGGTCGCACGATCTGGTCGTTTGCCGCCTTCATCATTTGGGGTGTAGCTATCATTATTACGGACTTTACGATCTGCCGTATAACGGTTGACCATACTGTCCATATTTCCGGCAGTGATACCAAAGAATAAATTAGGACGACCCAGTTGTTTGAAATCTTCTTTGTCTTGCCAGCGGGGTTGGGAAATAATCCCCACACGGAAGCCTTGGGCTTCCAACACCCTTCCGATAACCGCCATGCCGAAGCTTGGATGATCCACATAGGCATCACCAGTGATTAGGATGATGTCACAGCTATCCCAACCCAGCATGTCCATTTCATCACGAGACATAGGGAGAAACGGCGCATTCCCGAAACGGTGCGCCCAGTATTTCCGATAGGAAAATAATTTCTTATCTGGCTGTATAAAGGGTCGGGTCATTTTTTTTATCAATCCATCAATATTGGCTTCTTTCATTCAAGCCTTGCCTAGCTTTTAGCGGAAAACATCTAAAAGCTCAAATCACAATCTGATACGTGTTTAGTCTAATATTTGGATTATGAATTTGTTCAACTTTAGTAATGCTTTTAATCCCTTAAGAATCATGTGCTTATGCGCCGCAAATAGGGAATTTTCTAGTTTGAGGGACTAATTTATGAAAAGTGATATTTCCAATACGGAATATTTATTCCGTCCGGGGCAATGGTTTATCGGCGGTCAAATGATGTTTGTAGCCTTTGGCGCATTGGTGCTCGTGCCATTGTTAACCGGCCTTGATCCTAATGTAGCTTTGTTTACAGCAGGTCTTGGTACATTGATCTTCCAGATCTGTACTCGCGGTCAAGTACCAGTTTTCTTGGCTTCTTCTTTTGCCTTTATTGCGCCTATTATTTACGGCGTGCAAACATGGGGTATCCCAGCAACATTATCCGGTTTGGCGGCTGCTGGTTTGCTTTATGTGGTGATCAGTTTTGTGATCCGTATCAAGGGTAGTGAAATCCTGACCAAATTTTTACCACCTGTGGTAACAGGCCCTGTCATCATGGTGATTGGTTTAATCTTGGCACCTGTTGGTGTGAATTTAGCGCTTGGTAAAACAGGTGATGGTGCAGGCATTTTAGTTGCACAAAGTGATGCATTGATCATTGCTGGGGCATCACTTGGAACTACATTGATTGCTGCGATTATGGGACGTGGTTTGATCCGTATTGTACCGATCCTTTTGGGGGTGATTGTCGGGTATGTGACATCTATCCTTCTTGGTATGTTTACTGGTAATCCAATCGTAGATTTTGCTGCTGTTGGAAATGCATCTTGGTTTACAATTCCTGACTTCACATTACCTGAATGGAATTGGCAGGCAGTGTTATTTATTCTTCCGGTCGCGTTAGCACCTGCCATCGAACATTTCGGTGATATTCTTGCAATCCGCAGTGTGACAGGTAAAGACTATCTGAAGAAGCCGGGTATTCAAAACACGATGCTTGGCGATGGTCTTGCGACTTCTGCGGCAAGTTTCTTAGGTGGCCCGCCAAATACCACATATTCAGAAGTGACTGGGGCGGTTGCTTTAACACGTGCATTTAATCCCGCGATCATGACATGGGCGGCAGTTTGGGCGATTGCGTTATCATTTGTTGGAAAACTGGGTGCCGTTTTACAAACTATCCCGACACCAGTGATGGGCGGTATATTGGTTCTGCTATTCGGTATGATTACGGTGGTGGGTTTGAACACTTTGGTGAAATCCAAAGATGATATCATGACCCCACGTAACATGATCATTATTTCCATGATCCTTGTTCTAGGTATTGGTGGTCTTGAAGTATCTGTCGGTGGTTTTGCTCTTGGTGGTATCGGGCTTGCTGGTATCGTTGGTATTGTCTTGAATTTGATTCTGCCTGCGAAAATTCATATTGAAAAAGAGGAAGAAGCTTAAGCCAGTTTCATTACTCTGTTAGAAGTAAATAACCCCAGTTCAATGATTTGAACTGGGGTTATGTTTATTAATTTCCTTAGTTACCTTAAGCATAACTTCATACTGGGGCCTGAATTGGTGAAACCCTCACGATTGTAGAAAGAGATGGCGCGTGGTCCGCCAATAATGTCAGGCGCGTTTACTTCTAAACAACTCCAAGCTTTCTCTTTGCCATGTTCAATGGCTGCATGCAAAAGTCTTACCCCAACACGACGTGATCGAAAATTTGGATCCACAAAGAATTCCATGATTTGTCCAAATCGGCCTTTTGCATAAAGTGCCACCGTTTCTGTTAGGGTCATAACACCAACAGGTTTTCGAGCCCCAGTATCTTCGGTTTGTGCGAAAGCAAGAAAGGCAGTGAATTTATGGCCTTCTTCTTCAAAAAGCATATGACAAGTATTATAGATTTCCTCATCAGAAACATGCAGCCTTGTGCCGCTGGTTTCACTAACTTCAGATAAAAGTTGATAGACCATGATCGATACTAAATCCGCATCATGTTGTCCGGCTTCAACAATTTCTAACTTTACTGAATCTACGTGCATTGATCTCATTCTTATACCCTATGGTTGTGGTTTGTGCCGCAATTCTTCCCCCAAAGAATTGATCTTCCTCATACTAATAACAAATATTTGCATTTTGGAATATACTTAGTTTTTGTTCCAACGTTCAGTTGCCTGATCGTCGCTGTCTCGGGCTTCAACCCAATTCTCTTTACCGCTTTCGTCTTCTTCAACTTTCCAGAAAGGGGCCTTTGTTTTCAGCCAATCAATAAGAAAATGGCAGGCTTCAAATGCAGCTTCACGATGGGCGGAACTTGCCGCTACCAATACAATTTGCTCACCTGCATCCATACGTCCATAACGATGGATAATCAGGCTGCTTTCCAACGGCCATCTTTCATGTGCCTCAGTTTCGATACGTTCCAGCATTTTTTCAGTCATGCCGGGATAGTGTTCAAGCGTCATGGCAGCTGATCTTGTCATTTCACCGTCATCTGTTTTGGTCATGTCGCGTACCAAGCCTACAAAACTGCATAATCCACCAATGGCATGATTGCCGTCGGTTAATTGTTTGAGTTCCATGCCCAGATCGAAATCTTCTACTTGTACCCGAACGGCCATAATTTTAGCCTCCGGTCACGGGTGGAAAGAAGGCAACTTCGTCACCGGATTGGACTGTTGCATTGAAATCGGCAAATTCCTGATTGATGGCAACTTTGATCGCAGAAGTATCTTTGAAGGCATCGGCATAATGGTCACCTTCGCTTCTCAACCAATCCACCAATTGTGAGACCGTTGTTACATTGGCAGGAATATCTTTGCGTTCTTCACCGGTACCTATTTTCTGGCGTAACCAAGCAAAATACAAAATTTTCATAATGTTAATAATCCTTCGATTGGAAGAAAGAATACTTGTTGGTCCGTTTTGGGGTTTTCCAAATCAGTTCTCAATAACATGAAACCATCTGCACCTTCCAAAGAAGAAAGGATAGCAGCACCACTTTTCCCAAATCGTTTAACATAAGGAAGGCCTGCTGCGTTGGTATCACCTGTCAAGCTGCAGCGTAAGTATTCTTCGCGTCCTGCTTTCTTTTTAATGTCTTCTGCTAAGATAGATGGGAAGCGCATCGGGAATTTTAAAGACATGCCAGATAAAATTTGGATGATGACCCGACCCACTATATTGCAGGTGAGGAATGCTGCCACTGGATTACCGGGTAATCCCAAGACTGGTGTGGATTTTCCATCTTGTTGCAGTAAGCCCATGCCTACAGGCCGGCCGGGTTTAATGGCCAGTTTCCAAAAATTTAAATTACCATTGGCTTTGATGGTATTGCAAAGATGATCTTCTTCGCCCACAGACATACCAGCACTGCTTACCAGTAGATCGTGGTCTCTGGCAGTTTTTAAAAATGCTTCTTCCATGGCTTTTGGATCATCAGGTAATATACCCAGATCCGTAACGTCACATCCCCATCCTTCAAGTAAAGAAAGAAGCATGGGACGATTAGCATCAAAAATTCCACCCTTTGGCAAATCTGTCCCCGGTTCATTTACTTCGTCACCAGATGAAAATAGCGCGATTGAAAGCTTTTTATAGACGGGTAAAATTGCGTAACCTTGTGCAGCAGCAATTGCGATTTGAGGGGCTGATAATTTTTGGCCCGCTTTTAGTACAACCTTACCAGCTTGCATATCTTCACCGGCATTGCGGCTATTTGCCCCTAGTTTAATACCGGGAAGCAACGTGACTTTACCATCCGCTTCAACGGTATCTTCTTGCATCATTACCGTATCTGCGCCTTCTGGCATGGGGGCACCCGTAAAGATACGAATAGCTTCTTTTTCGGCCAATGGACGACCTAAAAACTGGCCAGCTGCAATACGGGCTCCTACAGGTAAAATGGTGTTTTCGGAACTAGAAAGATCGCTAAATCGAACGGCATATCCGTCGACGGCGGAATTATTGTGAGGAGGGACGTTGTGATTGGCAATAATGTCCTCAGCCAAAACATGATTTTGACATTCTGCCAAAGGAAGTAAAACCTTCTGAGCTACAGGAAGTAAATTTTCTTTTAGATGTTTGATCGCTTTTTCCAGTGGCAAAAGTTCACCACCCGCATCAAAACAACTATCTGTTAATTGGGCCATATCGGTCCCCTTACGCCAAGCCTGTATGATCAAGGATAAAATCTAAAACTTCTTCCAGATTATTCAAGTCTAGTAATTTACAATGATCCGGAAGGTTTGGGATGTGTTCATCACTTGCAACTGCAACAACATGATTATCTTGTAGGGCCAGTAACTCTTTGCCGATGCTAGGGCGGTGGATTTCAAGTTTATCAATTGGATCAAATTTGAAACCTTCCACTAACAATAAATCCACGGGAGTCATTTTTGCAATAAGTTCATTTAAAGTTGGTTCAGCTTCTTTTCGTAATTCATGGAGGAGCGCCCATCTTGAGCCTGATGCTACCATAACCTCAGTGGCGCCTGCATGACGATGTTCGTAAGAATCCTTACCTGGTGTATCAATATCGAAGTTGTGATGCGCATGTTTAATTGTTGAAAGTTTGATGCCTTTCGCCGTTAAGGCAGGAATCAGTTGCTTTACAAGGGTGGTTTTACCACTACCACTCCACCCGGCAAGGCCGAATACTTTCATTTTATTTGTCCTGATTTTTAAGAGCGGCCATATCCGTTTCAGTCATGTGACGTAAACCAGCGCGTAAGTAATCGAAGCCTGTAATAACCGTCAATACTGCTGCTGCCCAGATCATTGCACGTCCGATATCATGGGCAGGTAAAATGCTTTCAGCAGCATTTCCAATGAGCAAGAAGCCCAAAGCTAACATTTGAATGGTTGTTTTCCATTTAGCGAGCTTACTAACTGGAACACCAATCTGGACTTCAGCTAAATGTTCACGTAATCCGGAAACGGTAATTTCACGAATAAGGATAATCAGGCAGGCGATGATATCTACGCCATCTAATTGACCAGTTGCTGCAACCATCAAAATGATAGAGGCAACAAGTAGTTTATCTGCGATTGGGTCTAGGAAGCGGCCCAAGTTTGAGACCTGATTCATGGAACGAGCAGCCCAACCATCAAAGAAGTCTGTAATACATGCAAGAACATAAAGGCCAAGCATCACCCATCGAATCGTTGGACTGTCAAAAAAGAACAGCACAACGATCGGCGGTATCACGAGAATGCGTGATAAGGTAAGCAAATTTGGGAGGCTGGTGATCATTCCCTCAAGACCCTGTAAGAAGCAGTTTTTCTATTCTATGCATTAAACCTGTTAGACAGCTTTTATAACGGCACAGGCCTCAACGCAAATGTTTATCCTATATAGGTTTAATTAACTGTTATGAAAGTGGTTATAGATTTTTTCTGCGACGGCTTCGGATATACCTTCAACCGCACCTAAATCTTGCATACCTGCACGAGAAACAGCTTTCGCAGAACCAAAATGCAGCAATAACGCTTTCTTACGTTTTGCCCCAATGCCGGCAATTTCATCAAGCGGATTGCGTCCCATATCTTTCTTGCGTTTCTTTCTATGAGACCCAATTGCAAAACGATGTGATTCATCACGCAAACGTTGGATAAAGTATAAGACAGGGTCTTTGTGATCTAACATAAAGGCAGGCTTGTCGGGTAAGTGAATTTTTTCACGTCCCGCATTACGTTCAACACCTTTCGCCACTCCCATAACGGCAATTTCATTTAGTAAGCCAAGTTCTTCCAAAACTTCAATTGCAACATTTAGCTGTCCGGCACCACCGTCAATGATTAGTAGATCGGGCCAATTGTCACTGCTGCGTTCAGGGTCTTCCTTGAGGGCTCTTTTGAAACGACGTGTTAACATCTCACGCATCATGGCAAAATCATCACCGCCGAATTCACCTGCTTCCTTACCTGCTGTTTTAATATTGAATTTCCGATAGGCGTTTTTCATAAAACCTTCAGGGCCTGCAACGATCATCGCACCGATCGCACTGCTCCCTTGAATATGACTATTATCATACACTTCAATACGGTTCAGAGTGACTTCCAGCTTCAGTTTTTCTGATAAGGCATCTAATAGGCGACGCTGTGATGAGCTTTCTGCTAAGCGTCGTTCCAGAGCTTCTCTGGCATTATTTTCTGCATAATCCAAAATCTTGCGACGATCCCCACGTTGAGGTTGCGTGATCGTAACTTTACGTTCGCTGCGTTGTGTAAAGGCCTCACATAAAAGATCGATTTCAACAGGCAAAATATTGGTTAAAATCTGTTGGGGTATCGGTTTGTTATCATAGAATTGTCCAATAAAAGCTGCCACAACCTCTTCCAAGGGGGCTTCTTTCGCATGATTGGGGAAGTAGGATCTGTTGCCATTATTTCTGCCTCCACGGAAAAAGAAGACTTGAATGCAGCTTTGACCACCTTGGTGATAGAGTGCCATTACATCCGCATCGGCAACACCTGATAGATTAATATCCTGTTGTGAATGGATTTGTGCCATGGCGCGAATACGATCTCTTAAAGCGGCTGCTTTTTCAAAGTCCAATTCTTCGCTGGCTTTTTGCATATCATTCACAAGCTTGTTCTGTATTTCCTGACTTTTCCCTGACAGAAAATCGCGGGCTTGCTCGACAGTCTCGGCATATTCGTTGGGAGATATCTTATCTACACAGGGCGCAGAACATCTTTTGATTTGATATTGTAGGCAAGCACGACTGCGGTTGCTGTAAACGCCATCTGAACATGTGCGGAGTAAGAAAGCACGTTGAAGGACATTAATCGTTCTATTTACCGCCCCAGCAGAGGCAAAAGGACCAAAATAATCTCCTTTAGTTTTTCGGGCACCACGATGTTTTATGAGTTGGGGTGTTTCATGATCTCGACGAATGAGGATATCTGGGAAAGTTTTGTCATCACGTAATAAAACATTATAGCGAGGCTTAAGCTTCTTGATGAGGTTATTTTCCAGTAACAACGCCTCAACTTCAGTATGACAGATCACAAATTCCATAGATTGAGTAAGAGCAATCATACGCTGGATGCGAATGGTCAGCTTGTTTGGTCTGGTATAACTCGCAACACGTTTTTTTAGGTTATTGGCTTTCCCCACATATAAAGGTTGTCCCGATTTATCCAACATTCGATACACGCCAGGACTATCACCCAAATGCACCAAATAGGATTTAATTACAGCGACACCATGTTCCAAACTGGTGATGGATTGATCCTGATTTAGTATATTGTTTTCAGTTTGTTCTGAATTTTTATCTATGATTTCGGGCATGATTTCATTCGAGTTTGAGTTTTAAGAATTACCTAAAAATTAATCTATCTCACTGATACTTTGGCAGGAATCCTCATTTATGACAACTATCCACGATTCCTGTGGATAACTTATTGGATAACTTGGGGGTCGAAACAGCAAACACGGAGTTTTGCTTTGCTTCGACCAGTTTGCCTAAAAAATAGGCATAATTTTTAAGTTGTTGATTTTAAACGTCAATAATAAAAATCAAATGTAAATAAATTATTAAAATAGTTCCGCAACGGGATTATTTTAACATTTGGATAATGCAATTCAAGCTTGTGAAAAACTTTTTGTCTAAATTGCATAGAGTTATTGAAAAAAGGGATTTTCCGTTAAAAAAGAGCAGCTTTATTCTTTAATGTTAACACCGTCTTTTGGTTGTGCCCAACCCAAATGCTCCCCTCCATCCAGAAGAATTAACTGCCCGGTAGTTGAGCGACTCTTCAATAAAAAAAGTATTGCGTTTGAAATGTCGTCTAATGGGGTTGGTCGTTCTAACGGGATACTTTGCCATTGTTCTTTAAAATCATCATCATCCTGTCTCTGATTTGGTAGAGTTGGTCCTGGTCCAATTGCATTTACCTGGATTGCGGGTGCCAATGCGCTGGCCATGGTTTGGGTTAAGGTCCATAAACCAGCTTTGGATAAGGTATATGACATGAAATGTGGGGTTAGGTTTAAAACGCGTTGATCAATCATATTGATAATATGCCCGTAACCCGTATTATTTGCTAAGGCTTGAGATAGAATAAACGGAGCCCGCAAATTAGTTTCCATATGCAAATCCCAGCTTTTGCGAGTTACATTTGTAATGTCATCTTCTTCAAAGAGAGAGGCATTATTTATCAAAACACTTGGCTTCCCAAAATGCTGACATATACGTGGAACAAGGGATTGAGTTTCCTCCTCTTTCGACAGATCAGCCTGAAAGCATGCAGCTTGTTGTCCTAAAGAAAGAATCTCTGCCTTTAAGTTTTCTGCCTCTTCATGTGAGCCATTGTAATGTATCGCGATGTCATATCCCGCTTTTGCAAGTTCGAGCGCGATATGTCGACCAATGCGTTTGGCCGCACCTGTGATAAGAGCAATTTCAGTCATATCTTCTTTGTAGGGTTTGTGTTTTACGAATTCAAGTCACTAAAGATTTGATTTTGCCACTAAAAAAGAAAGGCTCGTCAAATTCATGACAAGCCTTTCTACGAAGCATGTTGCTAAATAGATTTATTCAGCTGCTGCCGCATTGTTTTCTCGTCCATGAACTTCTGCATCATAGGCATCAATCATATAGCGAGAGAGTTTACCAGGAGCAAACTTGTAATCATCGCCAATAGATTGGATCGGGGTAATTTCTACAGCTGTGCCTGTTAGGAAAGCTTCGGATGCTTTTGCCATTTCTTCTGGTTTGATATGTCGTTCTACAACTTTGTATCCGCCGCGTTTCATCAAGTCTATAGCTGTTCTACGTGTAATACCATCTAGGAAGCAATCCGGTGTAGGTGTGTGAACTTTACCATCATCCATCAAAAAGAAGATATTCGCGCCAGTTGCCTCTGCAACATAGCCACGGTAATCAAACATCAGAGCATCATCATAACCTTCGCTCTCTGCTTTATGCTTGGATAATGTGCAAATCATATAAAGACCCGCAGCTTTTGAATCTGTAGGGGCTGTATTTGGTGCTGGTCGTTGCCAATCAGAAATACGCATACGAAGACCAGCCATTTTTGCTTCTGCTGAGAAATAAGCAGGCCAATCCCATGCAGCGATCATTACGTTGATCTTTGTTTGTTGCGCGGACACACCCATTTGTTCAGAACCACGCCATGCGATTGGACGTATATAGCCATCCTTGATGTTGTTTTTTTCTAAAAGCTCTTTGGTTGCGTTATCGATTTCATCCATTGTGAAAGGAATTTCGAAATCGAGAATATTTGCTGACTTAAATAAACGTTCAGTATGTTCACGAAGTTTAAAGATTTTTCCGTCATATGCACGTTCGCCCTCAAAAACTGCTGATGCGTAGTGTACAGCATGGCTTAAGACGTGCAAATTAGCGTCGCGCCATTGGATAAATTCTCCATTCATCCAGATGAGTCCATCGCGGTCATCAAAAGGGACAAGGCTCATAATTGTGCTCCAATTTCTTACAAAACCCACAACAGAATGTATTTAAGTTTCGAATTCATGCAAAAAGCAAGTGCTACTGAATTGCATTCCTTGTGTGTTGTCTATAATTTACCAAACAGAACAGGGTGTTATCGTAAGGTATATTTTAAATTGTTGTAATTTTGTTACGCAATGATAAAAGATATGTTCTTATATTTCATTCATAACGTGGTCCGTGTAACATCATAAGGCATATATGTCAATATGACTGACATAAAATCTCATCCGTTTCGCCCTCTTGCCAATTCACCGGCTAAGGCTTCAAAATCTCATGCAAATCCGCTTTTTTTACGTGAAGAAGTCGTGCGACAAGGCATTGAAATGTTGTTCTATGCCTATCGGGATTTCATCGAAGAGCCAGACGAAGTTCTTCATGATAAGGGTTTGGGGCGTGCGCATCATCGTGTGATTTATTTTGTTGGTCGTTATCCAGGTATGACGGTGTCTGATTTATTGGCGATTTTGCGTATTACCAAACAAAGCTTGAGCCGGGTTCTAGGACAGCTGGTTGATGAAGAATATATTGTACAAAAAACGGGGCCTGTTGATCGTCGGCAGCGATTGTTAGAATTAACAGACAAAGGGAAAGAGTTGGAAAGTGAATTAACAGCTATTCAACGCAATCGAATCGAAGCAGCTTTTCGTGAAGCTGGTGCTGAAGCTGTAGATGGTTTTTGTCAGGTAATGATGGGGATTATTTCAGACCCGGACGATAAAGCACGTTTTTGAAATTATAATTAGGTTGGCTAAATGGTAGAAGAAACACATGTTTTAGTTGTAGACGATGACGCAGAAATTCGTGATTTGTTACAACGTTTCTTGTCCAAAGAAGGGTATCGTGTGACTGTGGCAGAAGATGCTGCGGATGCAAGAAATAAGCTGGCATTTTTTGAATTTGATTTGTTGATTGTCGATGTAATGATGCCCGGTGAAACGGGGCTTGAATTTACTGAATCTCTTAGAACGCAGACAACTGTGCCAATTTTGATGTTGACTGCCATGGGTGAAACCGAAGCGCGTATCGCAGGATTGAAAGCGGGAGCAGACGATTATTTAGCAAAGCCTTTTGAGCCTATGGAGTTGATTTTACGAATTCAATCGATACTTCGGCGATCTTTCACAATGCCGGAAACGGACGCCAACCTAGAAGATAGTCGTGAGATTAAGCTTGGAGCATCTATCTTTGATATGGATCGCGAAATTCTTGTGCAAGGAGAGGCGACCATTAAGTTGACCACTACTGAAATCGCTTTGTTAAAAGCTTTGGCTGGCGTGAGGGGAGAGGTGATGAGTCGTGAAGAACTTTGTGAAAAATCTAATGTGGATTCTGCGGGGCGTACTGTCGATGTTCAGGTAACACGCCTACGTCGAAAAATTGAACCTGATCCGAAAAATCCGCGCTATCTTCATACTGTTCGAGGGCAAGGTTATGTTTTACGACCAGATAATTAATTTAAAAATAGGCAGTGGCTACAAAGCTCTGTAATCTTCTCACATGAGTATTTCAAACGCCCTGATAAGTTTAAGACGTCTGGTCAAATTAGCGCTTCCGCGAAGTCTTTACGGGCGTGCTTTGTTGATTATCGTGACTCCTTTGATTCTGTTGCAAGTGATTACAGCATGGATTTTTTATGATCGTCATTGGGATACTATTACGTGGCGTTTGGCATCTGCATTGGCTGGTGACATTCAACATGTACTTTGGGAAATCAAAGAACGCCCAGAGATGGCGGATGTGATTTTCGAGCAGGCACATGAAAATATGAATTTGCAATTTATCTTGCAAAAAGGTGAAATTTTACCAAATGAACTTCCACATAATAATGGTTTGTTAGATCGCTTATTGGCAAAAGCTTTAGATGAAAGAGTAAGGCGTCCGTTCTTAATTGATAGTTCTTCCTTCAAAGAAGAAGTTATCATCGATTTCCAATTGGCGAATGCTGTTTTAACTGTTGTTGCACCGGGAAAACGTCTGTTTAGCTCTACAACGTATATCTTTATTACTTGGATGGTTGGAACATCCTTGATCCTGTTTGCTGTAGCCTCAATTTTCATGCGCAATCAGGTGCGTCCAATTAAACGTTTGGCGGATGCAGTGGACAGTTTCGGTAAAGGTCGAGATCCCGGAAAGGAATTTAAACCGGGTGGTGCTTCGGAAGTTAGAACAGCAGCAAATGCTTTTAATCGCATGATGAACCGTATTCGGCGCCAGATCCGGCAGCGTACAGATATGTTGTCTGGAGTAAGTCATGATTTAAAAACGCCTTTAACCAGAATGAAGTTACAACTTGCATTGATGGAAGATAGTGCAGACTCAGAAGCATTAAAATCTAACCTTCAAGAAATGGAAAAAATGATCGAAGGTTATCTGACGTTTGCCAAAGGTGAAGGGGGGGAGCCATCGGTTGAATATGATATGTCTGAAATGCTTTCTACCTTGGCAAAAAACTGGCGTAGTGGTGGGGTAAATATCGATTGTCATGTGGAAGGGCATCTGATTGCAGATGTAAAGCCCCAAGCGCTTCGTCGTTGTATTGATAATCTTATTTCCAATGCAAATCGCTATGCCGAGACAATTTGGCTCAGTGGTGGTATTCGTGGTGACGTTTTAGAAATTGTTGTAGATGATGACGGGCCCGGTATTCCTGAAAGTGAACGTGAGAAGGCGTTTCGCCCGTTTTATCGCATTGACGAATCTCGCAACACCAAGACAGGTGGAACAGGATTGGGATTATCAATCAGTCGTGATGTAGCACGTGTCCACGGCGGGGAAATTTACTTAGAAGAATCCCCTTATGGTGGGTTACGTGCCCGAATACGATTACCACTTTAACCAGCCAGTAGTTGACGGGCTTTTTCTAAATCCTCTGGTGTATCGACACCAAGAGGCACAGTTTTGACCAGGGTAGCATCAATGCGCATACCAACTTCTAAGGCACGGAGTTGTTCAAGCTTCTCGCGCTGTTCCAGCAAGCCCGGCGGCATAGAAACGAATTGTTTTAAAGCGTCACGACGATAGCCATATAGTCCAATATGATGATATAGTGGACCCTCCCCAAATGGTGCGGTTGCACGCGTAAATGTTAAGGCACGTGCAGTATGGCTTCCTTGTTTAAACGCGAGATATGCCTTTACCACATTGGGATTCGTTTTTTCATCTTCTTCAGTGATTTCTGCGACCGCAGTTGAAATATCAACTGCCGCATTTTTTAATGGCTCTGCAGTCGCTGCGATCACATGTGGGTCAAGAGTTGGTAGGTCACCTTGAACATTGATGATAACGTCATATTTTTCATCTGGATCATATGCTTCAACGGCAGCCCATACACGATCAGACCCGGATGGCAAATCTGGATCTGTCATAATGGCGGTACCGCCGTGTGCCTCTATCGCCTCAACGATCTCTTGGTCGCCGGCAGCGACAATGACAGGGCCAGATTTGGATTCTTCTGCACGTTTCAAACATTGAACAATCATCGGTAACCCAGCAATATCGGCCAAAGGTTTGTTTGGTAGGCGGGTTGATGCCAATCGAGAAGGAATGACGATGAGAGAGTTCATGTTAAATCCTAAAAAAAAGAGCGTTTTAACGGAAAAAATGCGTCGATAAGCTTATCGGGCATTGATTTGATCGTGACTAGAGGATATACCCCAAAGGTGAAGGAACAATCAACAATGTTTGTTCTAAGAATTTTTATGCGTATTTTAGGGGTTCCAACTTTATAGGGAATGGAAATGCGCGGGATCGATATCGAATAAGAGGGCTTGAACATGAAAGACGCTCTGCTGATCAATAAAGTAGCGGCTGCGGTTATCGGCGCAATGTTGTTGGCAATGGTTGCTGGCGCGCTGTCTAGTATCCTATACAAACCAGATCAAATCGCAGAAAATGCATACCCAATTGAAGCTGGTGCAGTGACAACAGAAACAGCGGCGGCAGCACCTGCTGGTCCAGAACCTGTATCTGCATTATTGGCATCTGCTGATACTGCAAAAGGTTTGAAACTGTTCAAGAAATGTGGCGCTTGTCATACTTACGAAAAAGGTGGCGCTGATAAGGTTGGTCCTAACTTGTGGAACCTTATTGATCGTGTGCAAGGTGGCGTAGATGGTTTTGGTGGATATTCCAAAGCAATGGCTGCTTTGAAAGACACAGGAAACACATGGTCTTATGAAGAATTAAACGCATTCTTGGCAAAGCCTAAGAAATACTTGAAAGGCACAGCGATGAACTTCGGTGGCTTCAAGAAAGTTAAGGATCGTGCTGATATTATCGCTTTCTTACGCGAACAAGCTGATAGCCCTGTGGCGTTGCCATAAGGTTGAGAGATCGGTATAGAAAAGGCGATGCTGTCTAGCGTCGCCTTTTTTTTGTCTATAAATCTCAATCACTTCTTATTGTAAGGATTTTCTGATGACGCAAATCATTCCGCTTGAGATCATTCAGCTTGCAAATAAATTAGCTGACACAGCTGCCCCAATTGCACGACAGTATTTTCGCCAACCATTGGATATTGTGGCTAAAGCAGATGAAAGCCCGGTGACAATCGCAGATCAAACCGCCGAATTGGAAATGCGTAAGGTGATTGAATCGACTTTTCCTTCTCATGGAATTTACGGAGAAGAACACGGGCAGGTGCGTTTAGATGCAGATTATGTTTGGGTGTTAGACCCAATCGATGGAACTGCAGCTTTTATAACGGGCATGCCTGTATTTGGTACCCTGATCGCTGTATCTATGGCCGAGACCCCTGTACTAGGAGTTATCGAGCAACCGATCACGAGAGAACGCTGGGTTGGTGCGAAAGGGCATGTGACAACATTGAACGGGGAGACTGTTAAAACAAGTGGATGTATTAAGCTTGAAGATGCGCGTATGTATATCACCACATCAGATATGTTAACTACAGATGATGAAAGCGCTAAATTTCAAAACCTCCGCCAATCTGTTCGCGTAAACCGTTTCGGTGGGGATTGTTATTCCTATGGTTTATTAGCAGCAGGACAAGTTGACCTTGTATTTGAAAGTCAGTTGCAGCCCTATGACTTTATGGCACTTGTGCCTGTGGTTGAAGGTGCTGGTGGTGTCATGAGTGACTGGGATGGAAATCCGTTGACGTTATCTTCTGGACCACAAGTTATTGCAGCTGCAACAAAAGAATTACATGTACAAGCGTTAGAAAAAATTCATTCCGCATAAATGGAAAGATGTGTAATCTAACCACAACTAATATTGTAGGAATAGGGAAAGAAAAATGGGGATTATCACGGATGTCATCCTACCGCTAGCCTTGGCATTTATCATGTTTACATTGGGGCTTGGTCTGACGGGGGCAGATTTCAAACGTGTCTTTACACAGCCTAAAGACTTTATCGTAGGTATGTTGTCACAAGTTATCATCGTACCAATCGTTGGTATTGCTCTAGTTATCCTATGGGGGAATGCTCTAACACCAGAACTGGCAATGGGGGTGATGCTTATCGCAGCGGCACCAGGTGGAGCGACATCAAATATCCTAACCTCATTGGGGCGGGGAGATGTGGCTCTGTCTGTTTCCATGACAGCAGTTACCAGCTTATTAGGCTTGTTAACAATTCCGCTTATTATCGGCATGTCATATGAATACATATTTGGTGCTAGTCAAATGCAGGATTTTTCGATCACTAGAATCGCCTTGAGCATTTTTGCAATTGTGACTGTGCCAGTTTTATTAGGCATGTTGTTACGTCGATTAGCAACAGAAGCTGCATTAAAATTTGAACCAATCGCAGGCAAGATTTCTACAGGCTTTTTTATTCTTGTATTGATTGGTGCAATTGTAAAAGAGCGCAACAATGTTGTTTCTTACTTTGCCGATGCAGGTTTGATTACATTATGTTTAAATGTTACAATGATGGTTTTGGCGTTTTATTTAGCTAAACTTATTAAGTCAGGATTTAAGCAACGTGTGGCAATTTCAATCGAATGTGGGTTACAAAATGGTACGCTTGCAATCGCTATCGGCAGTTTATTATTTGCAGGCGGAGCTTACATCATTCCAGCGGCGATTTATAGCCTGATCATGTTTGCAACATCATTACTGATGGTACTGATCTGGCGTCGCCATTCAGAAGCTTAAGAGAGTAATTTATAATTGGTGGGCTATTCAGCCGCGTCTTTCGCGGCTTCCATCATCATATTGGCAAATTCATGCAAATAGACAGACCCTTTGACAGTCCGTTGTATGTTAACGGAACGACGATCATTCTCATCCGGTTTTCGTTTGACCATACCCAATTCAGATAGACGATCCAAAGAACGTGTGATGGCAGGTTTGGAAATATTTAATTTCTCAGCCAAGCCACGGACGGTATGCGGCATCGGTGTCAGATAAACAGTTGTCAAAACAGCCATCTGGCGTGCGGACAAATCTGGTGTATCTTTACGTACTGATTCAGTGATGGCACCTTGCCAAATGGACAAGACCTGATTTTGTGTGAGGTTAAGGCTCATATCGATTCCGTTATGACTGTTTATTGAAAACTACCGATGGTTCGGAAATTGTTCAAGTCCGATTACGTAAAATTATTTATACTTTTCAGCCAAATATGTATATAGGGCGCGGATTCCCTGCGCTTCACCACCTTTGGGTCGGCCATTCTTTGCAGATAAATTATAGGCCATCAGGTCAATATGTGCCCAAGGTGTCTCTGTACCCACAAAATGTTCAAGGAATAATGCTGCGGTAATCGCACCGCCATAACCACCCGCGGAAATATTTGAAATATCAGCATTATCATTGTCCAGCATCTTTCTATAGGGTGCATGAAGTGGCATGCGCCATAACGGGTCCGAATCGGTGGCAGATTTACGTAGTATACCATTCACCATTTCATCATTGTTGCAAAAGATTGCTGGCATATCAGTGCCTAGTGCGACACGCGCAGCGCCTGTTAAAGTTGCCATATCTATAATTAGTTCCGGCTTGCCTTCTAAGGCCTCTGTAATGGCATCAGCAAGGACCAATCGCCCTTCAGCATCCGTATTCCCGATCTCAACAGTTGTTCCATCACGGGAGGTCAGAATATCCATAGGGCGGTAACTATCACCTGAAACTGCATTTTCAACTGCTGGAATTAATACTGTTAGATGAACATTTAACTCATTTGACATGATCATACTAGCAAGGCCCAGAATATTGGCAGCGCCCCCCATGTCTTTTTTCATAGTTAACATATACTGAGACCCTTTAAGGTCCAAACCGCCCGTATCGAAACAAACACCTTTACCAACAAGCGCGATTGCGGGATCAGATTTCTTACCCCATGTAAGTTTGATCAACCGAGGTTCTCGTCCCTCTGCAGCCGCACGTCCGACTGCGTGGATCATTGGATAATTTTCACTCAATAAGTCATCGCCGACAATTGCGCTAAAATTCGCTTTGTAATCTTTAGCGAGCTTCTGTGCTTCTTTCGCCAGTTGGGCAGGGCCCATATCTTGGGCAGGTGTATTGATTAAATCACGGGTTAAATAAATACCTTGAGCAATATTGATGATTTCAGTTCCTTTAAAACTCGAAGGAACGACCAATTCTATCAACTTTTCATTCTTCTTGGACTTATAAGCATCAAAATTATATTGCCCCAAAGCCCATCCTAGCATAGCGGCTTCAATCTCGTCATCTTCCATATCATCAGGTAACTGATAACGACCTGCAGGCAACTTGGATACAATGCCGCCCCAAGACCAATGAGGTTCTTCTTCATCAATGCCCACAAGTATTTTGATAGATTTGTCATCAGATGGAACCATCAAAACACTTCCAGCTGCAGCCTTATACTGGTTGGCCTCGACCCAGTTTTTATGATCTTTTCCTTCGTCATCTAACCAGCCGGATAAAACATCCTTCGTAATTGGCAGAAGGGTTATGGTTTCGTCATTTTTTTCAGATACGAAAACATTCATGGAAAGCAGCCTTTATTGATCTGTGAATCTTTGGTCTTATGTGCATGTCAATTGTAAACGGCTACCTTGATGGTGCAAGCCTCTATTTCAAATAAAGGAACTGAAAAATGAAGCAGTTATTGCTTGTGATCGGAAACAAGAATTATTCATCCTGGTCTTTGCGTCCATGGTTGGTGATGAAGTTCGCTAATATTGATTTTGCTTGTGAGACAGTGCCTTTATTCACAGAAGAAGGCATGATGCGAATACGAGCTGAAAGCCCCAATAAGAAAGTACCTTATCTTAAAACAGATGATATGGTTCTTTCCGAATCCTTGGCAATTGCAGAATATATTGCGGAACTTTACCCTAATAAAGGACTTTGGCCTGAAGACCCGGTTAAACGTGCTAAAGCGCGGTCTATTTGCATGGGAATGGCGTCTGGTTTTTTTAATATTAGAAATGAAATGCCTATGAATGTTCGGCGCAGAAATAAACCTATTGAGCTTTCCGAAGCGGCTTGGAGGGAAGTTAAGCAGATGGAAAAGCTTTGGCGAGAGACACGCGAAGATTATGCGCAAGCGGGCCCATTTTTATTTGGCGAACGTTCAATTGCTGATGCGTTTTTTGCACCTGTTATTTGGCGTTTTAATAGTTATATTTCAAAGAAAGATTTATTGCCCGAAACCATTCAATATATGAAGGTGATGTTGGCAATGCCGGAAATGCAGGGGTGGGCAGCTATGGCAAGTGAAGAATCTTGGCGAATTGATAAAGTGGAAATTTAAGATGAAAAAGGGGAGCTATTCAAGCTCCCCAAGATATTACAAATCGTTGAAATCTGGATAGCGGTTCTTAACCATACGCATCAAAGCGGGCCATTCGGGCGCGTTTTTGTTAAAACAGTTCCAGCTTTGTTGATAGGCCTTTTCTTTTATTTCTTCAGGTACTTCGCGAACGGGTTTACCAGAGGCCATTAACATCATCTGTACGCGGCAAGCGCGTTCTAAATAATACATTCGCACAAAGGCTTCTCCAACACTTTGGCCACAAGTCAGTAAACCATGATTACGCAAAATCATTTCCATACCATCTTCGCCAAGATCAGCAGCTAAACGTTGTTGTTCGTCTAGATCAACGGATAAGCCTTCATAGTCATGATATTTCATACGACCATGGAACATGAAGCCGTCTTGTGTCGTCGGAACGAAACCTTCCTCAAGTGAAGAGACTGCTAAACCGCCCTCTGAATGAGTATGTAAGACACATTGCAAATCATGACGCGCTTTATGGATTCCACTATGAATAACAAAACCTGTGAAATTGGTAGGTGAATCTTCCAACCCGCCCACAGCGTTACCTTCAATATCTACTTTGACCAGATTTGAAGCCGTAATTTCATGATACATATATCCCATCGGATTAATCAGAAACTCTTCTGTATCAGGGATTTTAGCTGAGATATGGTTCCAAATCAGTTCGTCCATATTGTAATGGGCGATCAGGCGATAACATGCGGCAAGTTCAATGCGTGTTTGGCGCTCTTCGGAGGACATTTTACTGGTGTTAAGTGCTTTATTCATATCAACTTCCTCTGATCAAATAGTGTTTGAGCTTTGTTAATTCTCAAAAATTGGCTTGATAAGGCCTTGTTTGTTATGTGATGAAAGATCAAAATTCATTTATCAATTTCATGCAAGTAACTTTCATCGGTGAGCTTAATGACTGCATCTGCTTCTTCAACTCGTAATGTCGCCATTATTGGCGCGGGGCCTGCTGGTTTAATTGCAGCTCAAAGGTTGGCTGAAGCAGGTGTTAAAGTTGTTGTATATGAAGCAAAACCGTCAGTTGCCCGTAAATTTCTTTTAGCAGGAAGAGGTGGATTAAATTTAACTCATAGCGAAGATATCTTGTCTTTCTTATCCCGCTATGCAGATGGTGAAAGCTGGGTGAAAGATTGGATCGCAGGATTTTCACCAGAAGATTTGCGTGCGTGGTCACTAGATTTAGGTGTTGAGACATTTATTGGGACAAGTGGACGCGTCTTTCCAGAAGATTTCCGTGCGAAAGGTTTATTGCGTGCATGGCTTCAACGCCTAGGGCAGCTAGGTGTTGAGTTAAAAACAAATCAACGTTGGGTCGGATTTGCGACAGATGGTGTGATGATGCAGGAAAAGGAAGGGGATCAGTATGAAATCCGTCCTGATGCGGTCTTATTTGCCTTAGGTGGTGGCAGTTATGCTCATATGGGGGCAGATGCTAAATGGATTCCCGTCTTTAAAGAACAGGGTGTAGAGGTCACGCCATTACAGGCCTCCAATGTGGGGTTTAATGTACCTTGGTCTGATTTCTTCAAAAATAGTTTTCAGGGGCAACCGCTTAAAAATATTGCTTTGAAAATTGACGGTAAATGTAAGCCGGGTGAGGCGATGTTGACCCGATATGGTATCGAAGGAAACGCTATCTATGCGTTGAGCGCTTCTCTACGTGAGCAGCTTTCACGCGATGGGGAGATGATCCTGAAAATTGACCTAAAGCCATCTATGAATGAAACGCATCTGTTGAATAAATTAAAGTCTGGTCCTGGTCGCAAATCCTTATCGTCTTATTTGAAGTCCCAATTAAAATTGACCTCGCAAGCCGTCGCCTTGTTAAGAGAATTTACAGATTCTGCTGATTTTTCCGAGATGCCAAAATTGGCCGAGCTCATTAAAAACTGTCCTGTGAAATTAACTGGACTTGCATCAATGGATAAAGCGATCTCCACTGCAGGGGGCATTAAGCAATCATCTGTCGATAAGAATTTGATGTTAAAAGCTTTTACAGGATATTTTGTGGCCGGGGAAATGTTGGATTGGGAAGCGCCAACAGGCGGTTACTTATTACAAGCCTGCTTTTCCAGCGGTGTTTATGCGGCAGGGAAAATAACAGATTACTTGCACCAAAAATCTTGAATTCATAAATCCGATTTAAATTTTTTTTGATCCAGTTTCAAACGATCCCTCGTATGGAATGTCATAAGATTTCTTGACACAGGAGAGTAAAATGAAATTCTTTAAATCAATTTATGTGGCATTGGTGGTCACATTTATTTCTGCATTTTCTGTTGTAAGCGCTGTGAATGCGGGTGGGATGAAGAAAGATATTGTTGATACGGCAGTCGGAGCTGGACAATTTAATACACTCGTTGCTGCTGTTACAGCTGCAGATTTAGTTGATGTGCTTAAAGGCGAGGGACCATTCACAGTATTTGCACCGACAGATGAGGCTTTTGCAGCGTTACCCGCGGGTACAGTGGAAAATTTACTTAAGCCGGAAAACAAAGATCAATTGGTTGCGATCCTGACTTATCACGTGATACCGGGAAAGGTGATGTCTGGTGATATCGCTGGAAAAATGGTGAAGCCCGCTTCTGTGCAGGGTGCCAAAATTGATATCAACGCATCGGGTGGCGCTGTTATGGTAAATGATGCATCTGTTGTCGCAGCAGATGTTGCAGCCTCAAACGGAGTGATTCACGTGATTGATAAAGTGATTCTTCCGCCGCAAAGCTAATTGGCGACACAAGCATCGTTAAGTCTTAGGAAGAGTGTTCTCTAACGCTCTTCTTAAGTTCGTTAGAATAGTTTTACTCTCCTGTATAATGCAAAACTATTTTCCTATGATGTGGCGCGTGACGATGTTCAAAAAGATATACACCCTGCCAAGTTCCTAAAGTAGTTCGACCATCGGCAACTGGAATTGTGAGGCTAACATCCGTTAAGGCCGACTTGATATGAGCTGGCATATCATCTGGGCCCTCAAAGGTATGTTTATACCAAGGTTCGTTTTCAGGCACATAACGTTTAAAGAAATTAGTTAGGTCCGTTTTTACATCAGAATCTGCATTTTCTTGGATCGTGAGAGAGGAGCTCGTATGACGGCAAAATAATGTTACCTGCCCAACAGAGGCTTGAATTTGTAAAAGCCAGTTTTCAAGGTCATAAGTGAATTCATACAGGTTTGGTCCCCGTGTTTTTATCACCAACTCTGTTTGTTCCTGTCGTAACATTTTGTCTAGATGTTTTGGGCTTCTAATTTGTTACGGGACATAAGTTCTTCAATATCCCAGCTCCAACGTTCTTGAGGGAAAGTAACATACACAGTTGTACCTTCACTGAGGACGCTTTCAAGATGTAGTTTGCCTTGGTGCAAGTTCATAAAACGTTGCACGAGGCTTAACCCTAACCCTGTACCTTCTACATGTCGGGTTAGAGAGGTATCGGCCTGTCCAAATGGTTGAAGGACTATAGGAATGTCTTCTTCCGCGATTCCGATACCTGTATCGGCAACAGAAATCTCTAAACATCCGTCGATATCTTCACGTAAACGAATAGTAATTGTTCCCCCGCTTTCTGTAAATTTTACTGCGTTGGAAAGAATATTTAATAGGATTTGCTTAAAAACGCGCCGATCTCCATTGAGTATAGGCTCTCGGTCTATTTCAGCTAACTCTACATTTAATCCGTTTTTTGCGGCACGCTCTTTGATAAAACGAAGACAACGTTCTACCTCGGCATGGGCCTCAAACATTTCCTCTTCCAGATGATATTCTCCAGCCTCTACTTTTGACATGTCCAGTATGTCATTGAGGATTTCAAGTAGATGCCGGGCCCCATCATTAATGTCGTCGACATATTCCTTATAGGACGGAACACCCATCGGGCCGAATAATTCATTTTGCAAAATTTCGGAAAACCCAATAATAGCATTTAGTGGAGTGCGAAGTTCATGGCTCATATTGGCCAGAAATTCTGATTTGGATCTATTGGCGATTTCTGCAGCCTCTTTCGCCTGATTTAATTCACGGGCCACGGCATTATGTTTCGACATATCTGTATGAATACTGCCAATCCCCACAATTGTGCCTTGTATATCTTTTAATGGGAACCGCTGTGTCATTGTCGTAACAATGCTACCATCGCTCAGGCGAACATTGGCTTCATATTCTATTGATTCACCAGTCTGGATAATTTTTTCTTCTTCATCGTAAATATGATCTGCTTGCGGCGTATCAATAAATTCGTGAACTGTTTTTCCCAATGTCGGCAAGTTCTTGGGATTGAATATTTTATTCCAATGTTTGTTTGTTGTAACGAATTTCCGATCTACATTCTTGTAGGAAATCGCATTTGGCATATTTTCAATAAAATTTCTGAAGCGTCGTTCGCTGTTATAAAATGCAATTGTCTCTGCATCAGGATGGCCAATACGATGCACATATCCATCGAAGCTATCCTTACCAGTGGGCTCAATTACTAAGCGTAAATTATACTGAGTTTCTTGCTCTGCAGCTAAACCGAATGCCATATCAAACTTGTTTTTCTGCTTTAAAGCACCATCAAGGCTAAGCTTCACGTAAACGAAGTCAGATGGTGTCAGAATTTCAGTCAGCTGGTATATATCTTCTGGTATATCTGTTTCACATTCTATTGATAGGATTTGAGCGAGGTTAGATGTGGCAGATAAAATTTCACCATCTTGGTTAAGCTTGATCATTGCCATGTCCATATGGTCAAGTATGGTGCTAAAATCATTGATTGTAAGATCCAGCTTCGGCATTATTTTTTACCTCAATATAACCTATAAAATGTCGTCTTGATCAGACACTAGATTGGTTAGGGCAGAAAGGTCACGACGTAAATTTTGTCGACTGACGAGCTTCTTCTGCGCAGGAAGTGGCAGGTCGGTGAAATTGATAATATTTTTTTTAACTAACACATCAATTAAATCTTCAATGATCCGCGACATAGCAGCATCAGATTGTGCTAAGGCACCATGTACATCATCTGGTCTATGTTGAAGGAGAAATTCTTGTACTTCAGGATGACCATAAGGCAATTGTTCAGATTCCAAAGCAGTTTGGTGATCTGATATCGTAACAATAAAACCTTTTTCATCACGTGTAACGTAAGGCATTGGTATCCCGCACTTTATAAATAAGTGGATATATTTAGACAGGCTTTGCCTTTAAAGGCAAGCCGGGATGATATATTTCAATCATCCCGATTAAATTTTGTGAATTAGTCTATCATCATCACCTATAGATTTAGTTGTACCATATCGCTTCATTCGTCATTGGGATAATGCCGAAAGGGTTATTAGCTGTATCATTTTGATAAGATGCATGTTTGATAACATCAAAATTAACTGTCTTTTGAAAAGCTGTGAGTTGATACAATCGTTTGGCATATCCCCATAGATTTGGAAAATCTGTTAAGCGTTTCAAGCTGCATCTATGTAAGATATGATAAACTAAATCGAATCTGATCAGTGTTGAAAATAGATTGATGTCAGAAACGCAAATGGATGAGCCAAAAAGGTATTCATGATATGATAATCTATCATCTAGTATTTGCATAGTTTCGAAAACATCCTTAACCGCGTCTTCATAAGCTTCTTGAGATTGTGAGAAACCAGCACGATAAACGCCAGTGCTTAATTTATTGTGGATGTCTGTATTAAGGCATTGAATGTCATCTAATCGATCTGCCGGAAATAGTGAGAATTTAGGGAATTTCTTAAGCTCTTTTGAGAAGTCATCAAGAAATTTAACAATTTCACTGGATTCATTACATAAGATTTTTTGTTCTGCATTATCCCATAACACGGGAACTGTTACGCGCCCTGTATAATTAGGGTGGGTTTGGCTGTATAGTTGATGTAAATGAACAGCTGAAAAATTGGCATTGAAGTTACAGATTTTCCCGTCATCTAAGGCATAGCCCTCTATCCTTTCGCCATGTGCGATATGGATGTGAAAATAATCTGATAATTCCAGTAAATTATAACTGATCAAGCAGCGTTGTGACCAAGGACAGCTATCTGATCCAATAATCCAATACCTCTTTTCAGGTTGAGTATTACTTTCAGCAATTGATTGAATAAGTGCATCTTTGTTTTGAATTTTATTGAAGA
>NZ_SMMC01000050.1 GCF_009711445.1 Curvivirga aplysinae
ATAACGATGACGAAAAATCCACAAAAACTGAGATAAAAAAATAGCCTCACAGACAGTTTTGTAAGGCTATTTTATTTAATTATACCAATAACTTGATTATTGGTTCATACTATCAAAGAAATCATCGTTATTTTTGGTATCTTTCAACTTACCAAGCAGGAATTCCATCGCATCAGTAACACCCATTGGGTTAAGAATACGACGAAGTACCCACATTTTGGACAATGTGTCTTTGCCCATGAGTAATTCTTCCTTACGTGTGCCGGATTTTGTAATATCTATCGCTGGGAAGACACGTTTGTCAGAAAGCTTACGATCCAGAATAACTTCAGAGTTACCAGTCCCTTTGAATTCCTCAAAGATAACCTCATCCATACGACTACCTGTATCAATCAAGGCTGTTGAGATGATAGTTAATGAACCGCCTTCTTCAATATTACGGGCAGCACCAAAGAAACGTTTTGGACGTTGAAGCGCATTTGCATCCACACCACCGGTTAATACTTTACCAGAAGATGGTACAACCGTGTTATATGCACGTGCCAAACGGGTAATACTATCAAGCAAGATTACAACATCACGTTTATGTTCAACAAGACGTTTTGCTTTTTCTATAACCATTTCAGCAACTTGTACGTGACGTTGTGCGGGCTCATCAAAGGTAGATGATACAACTTCACCTTTCACACTACGTTGCATGTCGGTTACTTCTTCCGGGCGCTCATCAATCAATAATACGATCAAATAAACTTCAGGGTTATTTTGCGCGATGGCATGTGCCACATTCTGCATTAAAACTGTTTTACCCGTACGAGGTGGCGCAACGATCAAAGCACGTTGACCTTTACCAATCGGCGCAATCAAATCAATCACACGGGTAGATAAATCCGGTTTTTTCTTATCGCCGAATTCAATTTCCATACCCAATTTTTCATCAGGATATAGCGGTGTTAAGTTATCAAAGTTAATACGATGACGTACTTTTTCAGGCTCATCAAAGTTAACACTATTTACTTTTAACAGGGCAAAATAACGTTCGCCATCTTTTGGGGAACGAATTTGACCTTCAACCGTATCACCTGTGCGCAAACCGAAACGACGAATTTGACTAGGGGAGATATAAATATCATCAGGACCCGCCAAATAGTTAGATTCTGGCGATCGCAAAAAGCCAAAGCCGTCTGGTAATACTTCCAACACACCTTCGCCGAAAATCGCCACATCATTGGTGGCCAATTGTTTCAAACATGCAAACATCAATTCCTGTTTACGCATGGTGCTGGCATTTTCAATTTCCAATTCCTCGGCAAAAGCAAGTAATTGAGAAGGTTTCTTTTGTTTAAGTTCTTTTAGATGCATGAGATTTCAATCGCTTATGATGTGTAGATATCGATTGTTAAGGTAGGTAAGTAAGATGAGAGAGTTTGATATCTCTCGACTAGAAAAATAAATTACTAATCTTTTGATTATGTCTTGATCGAATGTGGTAATCCGATCGAATTTTTCCGACTTCGTAGTTAAATTTTTTGTCTACGCTTTTTCTTTTACCAAGAGAAAAATTTATGCGCAAGGGGTCTTTTATAATTTCTAGAAAGGTTTAACGATCACCATAACAACAACAATAATCATCAAAACAGTCGGCACCTCATTAGCAATGCGGAAGAATTTTTGACTTTTTGTATTTTTGTCATTGGCAAAATCCTTCATCCATTTTTTCATCATTTCATGAGCAATAGACATCAAAACAACACATGTCAGCTTTGCATGCATCCAGCCATCACTCATCCAACCACCATCCCAGAGAAGATAAAGACCTGCCAACCATGTCACCCCCATTGCCGGGGTCATAATTGCCTTCATCAAACGACGTTCCATGATTTTCAAGGTTTCAGAATGTTCAGAACCAGGTGTTGCAGCAACATGATAGACAAAAAGACGTGGTAAATAGAGTAATCCAGCCATCCAGCTAATCACAGCAATCACATGAACGGCCTTTACCCAGTTATAATCGATCCAATCAAACATTTTTAATTATTCCAATTACTTACAAATACATCTATCGAATTTTTTTGGACAGATTCTTGTCTTTTCTTGAGAATGAGTTTTACCTGAAATTCCAATATTAACTTGTTCTATGACAAGTTCACCTAGGGATTTTATAAATTCCGGATGACAATCAACAGTGCCAACACGGGTATAATGCTTCACACCGTTTTCTTCAGCCAATTCTTTATATTCGATATCAAGTTCTACCAAGGTTTCTGAATGTTCAGATATAAAAGCAATTGGCACCACAACTAGGGCTTTTCCATCCTGTCCGGCCTGAATAATTTCATCTTCGGTATAAGGCTTAATCCATTCAAGCGGCCCAACACGACTTTGATAACAACAACGCCAATCACTATCCTTAAAATCAGCAAAAGTATCAGAAACCTGATCCGCAATTGCCTTGGCCGTATGCTCTACCTGCCACTGATAAGGATCACCTCCATCAACAATCTTTTGCGGTAAACCGTGCGCGGTATAAAGAATACGGATATCACTTTTAATACCATTAGCCGCTAATTCCTTCAGAGAACCCTCTACAAGCGCACTGGCCCCATTTATGAAGCCCTCATGGGTTGGATAACAACAGATGCTCTGTGTGGGCTTTTTTAGGCCTAATTTTGCTGCCGATTTTTTCCAGTCATGGATAGAGCTTTCTGAGGTTGTTGTCGAAAATTGGGGGTAGAGAGGTAGAAGAACAATTTCATCAGCGCCCCAATCCTTTACTTTTTTGACGGTTTCTGCGGCAAATGGATGCCAATAACGCATGGCTATAAAGGTTTTAGCTTCTGTATCTTCCCCAAGATTCTCCGATAAATACCTATCCAATGCAGCTGCTTGCGCTTCCGTATTAGGAAGAAGAGGGGATGAACCACCCAATTCCTTGTAAATTTCCCGTGCAATCGGTGCCCGTCTTGTGGAAATCAATTTTGCGATCAACCAGCGAACAGGTTGCGGCGCACCAATAATTGCCTTGTCATTAAACAAATTAAACAGAAATGGTTGAACAGCCTCTGGAGAATTAGGTCCCCCAAGATTAAAAAAGACAACAGCAATTTTACGTTTATCGGACATCTGAAAACCTTATTTTTTGGAAGCAGAAAATCCCTATACGCGTCCACGAACCAAATCGACCAATCTTTCGACATGAGAAACCGGCGTTTCTTTGATAATGCCATGACCAAGATTGAAAACAAAAGGCTGACCGGAAAGATCTGTAAGAATATTCTTAACCGCTTTATCTAATTCTTCACCGCCAGCTAAAAGGATTTGTGGATCCAAATTACCTTGCACACAGACTTTGTCCGCTAAATTTTCTTTCGCCCAACCAGTTGGAACGGTTGTATCCAAACCAACACAATCTACACCTGTTTCTTCCACATAATTTGGATACATCAAGCCCGCACCACGCGGAAAACCAATCACAGGAATATCAGGATATTTTTCTTTAATAGCTTTGGTAATTTTTTTCGCAGGTTTTAAACAGAATTTACGGAATTCATTTTCTGCCAAGACACCAGACCAGCTGTCAAAAATTTGAACCGCTTCAACACCATTTTCGATTTGCGCTAATAGATAATCGGTTGTCGAACTGGTCAAAATATCAATAAGCTTTTGAAAACCTTGTGGGTCCTGATAAGCCCAGGATTTTGTATTGGCAAAATCTTTACTGCTTGAGCCTTCAACCACATAAGTTGCAACCGTCCAAGGAGCGCCCGCAAAACCAATAAGAGCTGTATCTGGATAGGTTTCATCTAAATCTTTACGAATTCGACGGATGGTTTCATAAACAGGTTCCAAACGTTGATGGAGCCAAGCTTCATTAAAATTCGTTAGTTCTGCGGCGGAACGAATAGGTTTTAATTTTGGACCTTCCCCCTGCACAAATGTAACTTCTTGGCCTAAAGCGTCCGGTACCACCAGAATATCTGAAAATAAAATTGCAGCATCAAATCCAAATCGACGAATTGGCTGCATGGTAACTTCATGGGCCAATTCCGGCGTATAACATAACTCCAAAAAACCACTTACAGAACGGCGGATTGCCATATATTCTTCCAAATAACGTCCTGCTTGACGCATAAGCCACATGGGTGGGTTCGTATGTGTCTTTCCTTTTAAAGCATTGATAAAAGGTTTCTCA
>NZ_SMMC01000060.1 GCF_009711445.1 Curvivirga aplysinae
TACATCTTCCATACCAAATTCTACTAACTCTAGATGATTTCTTCCTTTACTAAATTTGTCGCGTTTGAGAGCCTCAACTTGTATGTTATCGCTTTCGTGAGGAAACAAATATTTGAGGTCCTTTTCAATTCTACGATATGTTGGTAAGTACAAGATGCGTGCTGTAACATGGTTTTTTAGGAACTTGTCAGCTTTTTCTAATCCGCTTTGTTGTGGTTGCTCGTTAGAAAATTCCGCAACAAAATCTTTTCTTACTCTTTTCAGCGTGGCGTGGCCTAATTCTAATCTCTCTGATAAAAACTGAGTTATTTTTGGAGTTATTGGGTCATTGCTGATATATTTAATGAATTCTGGACTGTTGGCTATTTGTCTTGCTCTGGCTAGATATCGCGGTGGAATATTTCTAACCCTTGAATTTGAGTACGACTGTCTATCCAGCTCATCCTCTAAATCTTCTCGTGTAACTCTAAATCGTCTCCCTTTAGCTTTTAACGATAACTCCAAGAATTCATAATCGCTCATTTTTTTCCATTGGCGACTAATAAAAAAATAAAAGAGATTGAGTATAGTACTTTTCCCTAGACCATTAACTCCAACAATAATAAGTTTATTGTCTTTAATCGGAATCGAGACGTCTTCAGTGCCAAATAAGCCTTTAACACTAAACTCTTGAAAGTTTATGGTCATAGATGAATTCCCCAACATGTAAAAAATTAACTATACATTTGTTGCACGTATTAAGGGAATTTAAAAGGTATTTATCTTGTGTTAGAAAAATTTGCTTCAGCTAGAGTCTCTAGTAATCCATGTGCAAAAAGTATATCCATTATTCGCTTGATATTCTCCAAAGGCTAAAATGCAGCCCCAATAGGTCTGGACGACAGTTATTCCTAGATATACAGCTAGGATTAAACTCAAAATAAACAGACTAATAGAGACAATAACTTGTCGTTTTTGGCGAGTTTTGAAGATATCTCTGTAAAACGATAAGCTGGCCTCAAACACGAGGGTGTTTTCATTTAAAAGATTTAAATGGGGTTGGAGGGCTTTTAACTGATCTTCACTGCTTGGATGTGGATGAGAGGCTAAATGCCTCTCTAGCCTCTCCATATGATCGTCTAGGCGCTTCATAAGGTCGATGATTTCACTCATAGTTCAGGTCCTCGTTTTCGTTTGAATAACCTCTTAGGCGGTTTTGGCTTTGCCGTTTCTGTGGACTTGGTGTCCGTGATTTGTTTGTCCAAATTGGCAATTTCGGATTTGAGAGCTTTTTCTTTATCTTTCTTTACTTTTTCAGCTTCACGTTTTTTCTTTTGTTTTGTGACCTCACGTAAGTGCTGCCAAGCGATACTTTGAGCATGTGCGTTGGAATCTATATCGCTTGGTAACTTTAAACCGGCACTTTCAAAGAGAGCACGCTGATTTTCATTTAACGGTCTAGGCTGTCTAATGAACATTTGTTCTTGGTACGAGACCTTTTGGGCTACCATATCTTTTGTATAAAGTTCTTTCTTTCTATTTCGGTGCATCTCTCGAATTTCTTTTCTAAATTTTTTTTGTTCGGAAGTTTTGTGAGCTTCCAGCCTATTTGTTTCATGTTTGAGGTGTAGTTGCTCATATTGTGAAAAATTATTTTCTCTGACATGATTGATATGAAATGCCCTTTGAGGAATTCGGCGTTTTGCTTTTCGATGAATGCCGGTGTCACTTAACCGCCCCGGATGGAATTTACTCTTGCAATTCTCATTAATAATTTTTGCAATAACTTTTCTCTCATTTCTTACTGCTTGCTTACCGACTAGCGGGCGTTTGTCAGGGGACCTATCTACTATAAAACTATTATTATGATTCTTAACGGGCCGAGATGTGACAGCAACATGAATATGTGGTTGTACTTTTCCATTTCCATGGACTGCTGCTATAGCTAAATGATTTTTTTCTTGCCAGTATTTTACGATAGCGTCAGCGGTATTCTTTTTTTGTTGGTGATTGCTCTTCGCAGGAAGTTCAAATGTTTGCTTGATAAGTATGCGTTCTGCTTGTGTACCTTTTCTAATACGAGCAGAGTTATCAATCTCCTTTATTGCTTCTTTTAATTTATCAGCATCTCCAGAAAGATGTTCTAGGTCTTCGTCTTTATTTTCAAAGTCTCCAGCCCTTGCTAAGTAATCAATAGCTTTAACCCCACCAGAAACTTTCACACTTGAAAAATCACAATGAAATGTTCTCCAACCTCCAAGACCTATTCTTCCAGATACCAATTCTATTTCTGCTTTAACGTCTCCGATTAGACGTCCCATTTTGAGATATTCATTTTCGTCCTCAATCATTTACGTGGTTCCCAAGAAACGTGTTTTTTGCCCTTTGGTGACTTGATATTTGTATTTGGAGTAGAGGAGTTAGCCCAATTAACAGTCGTTTGACTGTTAGTTGGGCTAAAATTAACTCCTATATCCTGCTTTACACTAGCGATTGGTAAGATCTTTTGTTCTGGTTCAAAGACCTTTTCAAGAAAATTAGTAGCGTGGGTTAGGGCACTTTCAGCTGAGAAAAATGATGCTTCTCCACTAATTATTTTTTGGGGCAGGTTCTTTTCTTCTATAAGAAAAATAGTTGTGAAAGTGTCGTTATTTTTTTTATTTCCGATATAAAAAAGTGGAGATAAACCGAGATTAATGTACCCAAATTCGGGGGTGAAGATTATCTTGCCCGATGATTCACAAACCGCAATTATTTGCCAAAAATTATTGTCGGTATATTCATTTATAGCCGCTCGAAAAATCACGCCCTTTTCAATGGAGCTTAAAGGTGTGATCTTAGTCGTTTTTGTTTTTGTATCTAAGCCAATTAGGGAGTGCATTTTCAAATCCTCTCGTGAAAAAAAACGGAAAGTTTATGAACGCTTTAGTTCGGTTCGTTGGTGAAAAGTTAAGATGAGTTCGGTCACATTTGTGTCTTTGGAGATAGATTTTCTGAACTCATTTTTTTGCGTTAGCGGCAGTTGTTTCCACCAAATAAGTGCCATGCATAAATCGCTTTTTCTTTGAGTTTTATGCCCCGCATTGCGTGATATTTCATGCATGGCGATTACATCTTTGATCGATGTGTATGTACGATCAAAATCATCAAACTTGTTGGTGATGTGGATAGTAAGCCCAATAGCGCTTCTGATTTCTTTTTGCGTATGGGTTAACGATTTAATGAAGGAAGAAATCGCACAAAGAAGGAACCAATGCCCTCTTTGTTCCAAGCCATCTTTGAACCATTTTTCTCTGAAATCTATTTTCAATTTCTGAGAAATATTGCGTAGAATTACACTTGAAACTGAGAAAAGTTTCTCATCCGTGTTGATGCAGTTTACTGTCAATTCTTTGCCATCAAGTTGGCGCAAACTATTCAGCCCCCGTAAAATCCAATCTAGGCTTTCAGGTATCTCAGAAGGTAGAGTTCTAGCATTTACCCAAGTCACGCTCGTTTTCTGGCGAGCCTTCTTTGCCTGCGCCACGGAGTTTGTATCTTGGACTTTGAGTTCAGGGGTAACTGATGCATCAGCTTTTTTACCTTTTGGTTCAAGAAGGACGGCTTTGTCGTTTGATTTTGATTTTTCTGAGCGGCTGTCCTTTTGGCATGAACCAACTCTTTTTTCGTTCCTGCTTATAGAAGTAGGATTCTGTCTTTTCTTTATATATTTAACTTTATTAAAACTATAACCTCCGGTCTGGACTCTTTTTTGTCCACCGGTGACAGTATTAAATATTACAAAGCGACCTGATTGAGTAATAACACAGAAGTCATCGGTATGTTCCATGCTAAGGCTAAGGCCGTGAGTGCAGATGAAAACAAGATCCCTCATAATCTTGTTTGAAATGGTGAAAGTTGTAAGTTCTTGTCGCCATCTTCCAGAACTGTCTTGTGATTTATCTCCTGCAATTCGGTTGATTAAACCATACTCGATAGCTTTTCTGAGCATGGATTTAACAGTTGACGTAGATGTTGCTGAATCCAGGGCCAGAATGTCATAGCTTCCTTTCCAGAAACCTAAATTGTCTTTCTTGATCTCACGGCCAATTTTTCTAGCTAATGTAACGAGGGCCAGAGCTTCAGTTGGCCGCAGTGAGATGTTTAGATTTAAGCACAGAGTTAATGCAGGGAGTTTGGCATTGTAATCCTTGTCACGGCGTTTAATCGTCGCCTGTAACTGTTGATGCTTTTCATTTTGTAATGTTTCAGGTAGAATCTTTGTGCTGAATTTTGAAATCGTCTTCTGGCTGTTGACCGATTTCTTTTCAAGATGATTGAGGGAGGGTTTTGCTCTCCCTTTTTCTATTTGGAGATCAAGCATGACTTAATCTCACAATTATAAGCTTTGTACTGAATGGAAATAAGAGAACAAAAAGAGTTTGAGACGCTAGACACTATACTCTTCAACGCCGCAATAATCCGTTGAGGGACAAATAGTGAAACTTGTCTAACAATATTGATATTAGTGAAGAAGTGGGTAATTGTGATTCCGGAGGCCGTGGGTTCAAGTCCCATTAGCCACCCCACTTTTCCCTGTCCGTCTTCAAGCTATTGGCACAGATTTAAGTTTTCAGCTTTAGAGGCATTTATTATTTCTTAATTTTTTGATGCAAAAATTCTTATGTATTTATATTCTTGTTTTTTTGATAATTTCTCAGAATCGATAGTCTGGAATGTACCGTCATCGTGAAAATAATATAGAGTAGAAAAAGTATTGCTCATGGTTGAGATGCTCAATTCAGGAGGGAATTTGCCATTTTCGTTTAAGAAATTTTTTAGACTGTATGTGTGAAATGCACATGGTGTTAAAAAAGTGGTCGGTAAAAAATGGCATTTAGTGTAGCCGAAGCATTTTTTGCTATCCGGATAGTAGAATAATAAATCAACTTCGAATCTAAATTGGATATTGTCGCTAGTAGTTAGTGCGATTCTAAAGTTTCTTGCAGCTTTTATAGCTTCTATGACGTCATGATTGTTTTCGAAGTTCGTTCCAGAAAAAACCTCTTCGTAGTCGTTTCTAACCACCCATTCCATTTCTTCATAACGTACTTTGTTCATTATTTGAATGTTGGATTGTGTTATACCATCAACAGGCAAAGTCGTAACATTAAAAAATCCAGGCCCAACGTTTGAATAGCAATAGTAACTTTTAAAGCCAGCATTAGGACCCTTCATATTGTCATTAATTCCATTATGGTGTCCGTCGGTAAAGCTAATGTATCTATCTTCTTCTAAGATATGATTAGGAAGACTATAATTTTCTATATATGTTTCGCTGCCGCTTCGATGTGCTATTTTGTCTGACGGGCGTAAAAAAATATTTACTGAGGCTCCATTTTGAAACACTTCCTTTAAATCTTCTATATTTAATTCTGGTTGCCAGTTAGTTTGAGATTTTTTGTACTGCATAGAATTAGTTTTATCAGCAGTATCGTTTTCTAGGACACGTTCAAAAAAATTGGACACATTTATCTCCAAAATATTAGGTGATTAGATATCAGTTATAAAATTGAGAACATTCACGGATTCTGAAAGAAA
>NZ_SMMC01000034.1 GCF_009711445.1 Curvivirga aplysinae
AATAAAATTAGAACATATACAGTATTTATGGTTTTATCTTTATATTCAGACAGATTTTCGCCTCTCAAAATTCATTCTAAAAAGAGATAATCAATGATGAGAATTTTGACTGATTGCGTCACTGAAATCACCAAACACGTCACAGAGAAAATATTCTAGAGATTCACTAATCTTCTTACTTGACTTGGCTTAAATTGGATGCAAGATCACTTCCCGTTACGCCCAAAATCTATGGCTAAGTTTAGTGTGAGGAATTGACCATGAAGGTTCTCGTTCCAGTTAAACGCGTAGTTGACTACAACGTTAAAGTACGTGTGAAAGCTGACCAAAGCGGAGTTGAAACCGCTAATGTCAAAATGTCTATGAACCCGTTTGACGAAATTGCTGTTGAAGAAGCAATTCGTATGAAAGAAGCAGGTAAAGCAGACGAAATCGTTGCCGTATCCATCGGCGCTGCACAAGCACAGGAAACATTGCGTACAGCATTGGCAATGGGCGCGGATCGCGCGATCCTGATCGAAACAGACGAATTGGTAGAGCCATTGGCTGTTGCTAAATTGTTGAAAGCGGTAATGGACGAAGAAAATCCAGGCATCGTATTGCTCGGTAAACAAGCAATCGACGACGACAGCAACCAAACAGCACAGATGCTGGGCGCGTTGACAGGTTGGCCGCAAGCAACATTCGTTTCCAACATCGAACTTGGCGATGGCTCCTTGGAAGCAACACGCGAGGTTGATAGTGGTTTGGAAACAATCAAAGTGAACATGCCAGCAGTTGTTTCTGTTGACCTTCGCTTGAATGAACCTCGCTACGCTTCTTTGCCAAACATCATGAAAGCAAAGAAAAAGCCATTGGATACAAAATCCGCTGCTGATTATGGCGTAGACGTAACACCACGTTTGAAAACAATCAAAGTTGCCGAACCTGAAGCACGTTCCGGCGGTGTGATTGTTGGCTCTGTCGCTGAATTGGTCGACAAGCTTAAAAACGAAGCTAAAGTTCTGTAAGGGGAGGCTGTATAATGTCTAACTTAATTATTGCTGAACATGATGGTTCTGAAATTAAAGCCGCTACCTTGCATGCAGTAACAGCAGCTCAAGCTGCTGGTGGTGACGTCACGGTTGCCGTTATCGGTTCTGGTTGCGGTGCAGCTGCGGAAGCAGCAGCGAAAATCGCAGGCGTCTCCAAAGTATTGGTTGCTGATAGCGCAGAATATGAAAAGCAGTTGGCTGAAAACGTTGCGCCTGCAATCGTTAAAATGGCTGAGAGCTTCAGCCATGTATGGGCACCTGCAACCACTTCTGCAAAAAACACAATGCCACGTGTTGCTGCATTGTTGGATGTACAACAAATTTCTGAAGTAACCGCAGTTCAATCTGCAACAACTTTCGAACGTCCAATCTATGCTGGTAACGCTATTGCAACAGTTGAATCTGCTGAAAGCAAAAACATCATCACAGTTCGTACAACAGCTTTTGAAGCTGCAGCGGCTGAAGGTGGTTCTGCAGCAGTAGAAGCTGTGGACGCAACAGGCGACGCTGGCCTGTCTTCTTTCATTCGTGAAGAAGTAACAGAATCTGATCGCCCAGAATTAACATCTGCAAAAATCGTTATTTCCGGTGGCCGTGGTATGGGTGCTGGTGAAAACTTTGATATGCTTTATAAAGTTGCTGATAAACTTGGTGCGGCTGTTGGTGCATCCCGTGCAGCTGTGGACGCTGGTTATGTGCCAAACGACTACCAGGTTGGTCAAACAGGTAAAGTTGTTGCGCCTGACCTTTATATCGCTGTTGGTATTTCCGGCGCGATCCAGCATTGGGCGGGTATGAAAGACTCTAAAGTTATTGTTGCTATCAACAAAGATGAAGAGGCTCCAATCTTCCAAGTTGCTGACTACGGTTTGGTAGCTGACTTGTTCGACGCGGTTCCTGAATTGGAAGGCGCGCTAGACTAATCCATTAGTCACAAGTCAAAGCGACAAAGAATTAAGCCGCGTTGGGATTATCCAGCGCGGCTTTTTTGTTCTTAAATCAATTTAAGCCTTCTGCGTCGCAGCGATCATCGCATTCATGGCATCGACGGTTTCATCATTAAACCAGCCATCCGCCGTGCCGTCTTTATTGGCGGCCGCATCACGAATGATACTTTCAACACATTCCCCACGGATATCTGTTTTGATCATGCCATAGGTTTTTGAAGGTAATTTCGCATATCGTTTTGCCGCTTTAACTGCAGCTGCTTTCACTGTGTCACGATCGCCCTCAACTTCTTCATCAATGATACCCCAGGCCAACGCTTTTTCTGTTCCAACGAATTCACCACTTAGCATCATGTAACGCAATGCAGCTGGGGTTAGCGCATGACGAGCAATTTCCAAAGGCGCCGTTGGAAAATTCACTCCAACCTTCGCTTCAGCCAACGCAAAATTCGCCCCTTTAATTGCCACTGTATAATCGGCGGTTAACACAAAGAAAAAGCCACCCGCTATCGCCGCACCTGCGCATTCACAAATAACGGGCATCTTTAGGCCATAGGCAACAATCAGAAACTCATGCAAGCCTTTTAATAAAGCGATTTGTTCATCCTTGGAAAAACAAACTGCTTCCTTTAAATCCACCCCGGCAGATAAAACCGCAAGATCACTACCAATAATCAAGGCTTTGGCATTTTCATCAGATTCCACCTCTTTATAAGCCATTGCCAATTCTTTTAGAAATTCCGGTGTCATCGCATTCACCGGCTTACGATTCATCCCAAGACGTATGATACCTGTTTCGATTTCTTCACGGATAATATTTGGCATAAGCCCCCCTTAGAATATTCTTTAACTCTTTTAA
>NZ_SMMC01000041.1 GCF_009711445.1 Curvivirga aplysinae
GATATATGGAGCTGGGATAACTTGGATTTATACGATGACTATGAAAAGGCCGGGTAAGCAGACGGCAGTATTGATTGAGAAGTTACGAGAAGAGATTATTGCTGGTGAACGCCTGCCAAATACACCATTGCGTCAGGATAAGTTAGCTGAAGAATATCAAGTTAGTCGCATGCCAATTCGGGAAGCTTTGCGAGTGCTGGCCGCAGAAGGTTTAGTGGAAATTATTCCCAATAAAGGCGCGCGCGTTGCACCTATTCAAGTTGCTGAAATAAAAGAAATATATGAAATGCGTATCGCGGCAGAAACATTGGCGATGCGCTATGCTATGCCGGAATTGAACAATCGCCAAATTGAAATGGCAAAAGAAATTAACGATGAAATTGGGCACGCTAACCCACAGGAATATGGGCGGCTTAACAAGAAATTCCATGAGGCTTTATATACACCAAGTCATATGCCACGCCTTTTGACGCATATTTCTGAATTGGCAGATATTTCAGATCGTTATCTGAGATTAACGGTACGTGAGCTGGATTATGCAGCACATTCCAATGAAGAGCATGATCAATTGATAGATGCTTGTTTTAAACGTGATACAGATCGCGCCCTTAAAATATTAACCAAGCATATCAAGGATGCGGGACAAGCATTAGAGGCGCATTTAAATAAAGACATGGGGAATAATGATGCTTAAAGATTTTTCGTTTCAAGCTTCCTTTATGGGATTACTTGCTGCATTTGTGGGTTTTACCAGTTCTTTTGCAATTGTACTACAAGGTTTGACGGCCGTTGGGGCAACTGAACTTCAGGCAGCTTCCGGGTTATTTGCATTGTCTATGGCGATGGGTATTGCAGGTATCTTGTTAAGCGTTATTTATCGCATGCCAATAAGTGCTGCATGGTCAACACCCGGGGCTGCGCTTCTTGTCACATCAGGTGTTGTTGAAGGCGGATTTGCTGGCGCGGTAGGCGCTTTCTTAATTTGTAACATAATGATTGTAATCGCCGGATTGTGGAAGCCTCTAGGTGTAGCAGTCAGTAAAATTCCGTCCTCAATTGCCAATGCCATGCTGGCGGGGGTATTGGTGAACCTCTGTTTAGCGCCAGTCAAGGCCATTGCTTTTGATCCAGCGCTTGGGTTACCGATCCTTATTGCTTGGATCGTGGTTGGGCGGTTTAATAAGTTATTTGCAGTGCCTGCCGCGTTTCTTGCCTTTATTCTTGTATTGATTTTTGGGGTGGATATTCCGGAGGATGCCACAAGTCAGCTTGCTGCATCGATTGCAATTCCAACGGAATTTGTTTGGCCAGAATTTAGTGTCTCTGCATTGATAGGTATTGCGTTACCATTATTTCTTGTGACGATGGCATCACAGAATATTCCCGGTGTGGCGGTTTTAAAAGTGAATGGATTTGAACCTAAACCAGGGCCTTTATTTGCATGGACGGGGGGGCTTTCACTGATCTCGGCCCCATTTGGTGGCCACGGAATTAACTTAGCTGCCATTACGGCGGCGCTCTGTGCTGGGCTGGATGCTAATAAAGATCCGGCTAAACGTTATTGGGCAGCCATAATGTCCGGGGTGGGTTACGTGGTTTTCGGTTTGTTTGCAGGTGTTGTTACGACTTTGGTGGGGCTTGCTCCCTCAATTTTACTCCATGCAGTAGCAGGTTTAGCCTTAATTGGTGCGTTTTCTACGTCGGCCATGGCAGCGTTCAAAGAGGCAGGGGATCGCGAAGCAGCGGCCGTTACTTTCCTGTTCACTGCTTCGGGAATCTCTTTCTGGGGTATTTCAGGGGCCTTTTGGGGCTTAATCGCTGGGGGATTGGTGTATCTCTTTACACATAGAGAGAAGAAAGAGGTTTAATCTTCATAGTGACTGCCATCTTTATGTTTGAAACGTGCAATTTCCCCTTCATATCTGGGTTCATCTATCAGTAAATCTATATCTGGATAATGCCCTTCATCTGCTTGAGATCGACCGCCAATTTCCAGAATGATCACGTTATCATCAGATTTATTGACTAGCTGATGGCCATCCGGGTTGCCCGCTTTGAAACCTGCGTAATCACCCGTCGTAAGTGTTGTTTCACCTTGATCCGTAATCAAGGTCGCTGTTCCAGCAATTATATAGATTAATTCATCTTCAGCAGTATGCCAGTGACGTTGAGAGGAGGCTTGCCCTGGGGGCAAGATTGTTTGGTTCACGCCAAATTGATTCAAGCCAAAGATGTCCCCAATTTTGGCTTTTTGTCGATCTTTGCAAATTTTATCATAGGGCGCTGGATAGCCACTGCCTTGATGGTAATTCAAGTCATCTTGTGAAAGTTTAAGGGGAGGTGACTGTTCCTCTGGCATAGTAAATTCCTGATCTTTGTAGCTTTTATTGATTATTTATTTTTTAATATGGTCATTGTTTCGCTTTTGATCAATGAGCTGGTCCTTCTTAGATTTAGATTACATCCTAAAACGGTTAAGGATTTTTTCTAACTCGCCATTTTGTTTTATAATTTCTAAGCCTCTATTAAAATCGTTCATTAAAGTCACGCTATCGGGAAGTTGTTTGGAAAAGATTAAGAAAAGGTCGTTTTGTGCTAAAGGCGGGTCAAGTTTTACAAAATCATCCATTTCAAAGCTTCTATGTTGGCTCACTTCATATTGAAATACCGTTTCACTAGCCGCCATTAAATCAACTCTTCCATAGAAAAGCTTGCGAATATTTACTATTTGATTAGGAGCATATTCTTTTCTTAGATAGGTTGCAGAGTCAAATTCAGGGCTATAAACCCACCCAGTGCCTACAGCGATACTAAAGTTTACTAGATCTTTTAAATTTGTGTATTTTGAGGGTTTGAAACCTTTCTTGGCGAATAAAACAACTGAATCTGTATAAACGATGTTACTATAGTGAAAAACTTCTGCACGTTCATCGCTATAATATGCAGCCATAATACCATCATATTCACCGCGTTCGGCTAATATTAAAGTTCGTTGCCAAGGTAGGAATGTTAGATTTGTTTCATGGCCAACAGCTTTGAAGGCCGCGTCTGTTATAGCACTGAAGAAGCCATGCTCTGGGAGGGTGTCTGAAAAATAAGGGGCCCAATCTGTTGTTGCGAGTTTGACTTCGCGTGCCTGAATGGAGCCTGTCGTGACAATAAAAGAAATTACAAAAATTAATAAATATCTATATTTCATTGTTTGGACCCCCAAATCATAGTTACGCCCTCTGAAATAGTTCAGGCGCGATCGATTTGATGTAAAAATTCGCCCAGAAATTGACTATTCCTTAAGATGAATAATTCTATACTATTATATTTT
>NZ_SMMC01000085.1 GCF_009711445.1 Curvivirga aplysinae
TCATCAATTTGCTGTTGATCCCCTTTAACTAAACCATCAATATAATTAAAAATTGAAGGATATTCATACTGCCTTTTTTCAGCATAGGATAATGCATTGAACTCTGTTTCTTCCTTGATTTTTTGAAGCCTTTTCATTTCTTCAGCTGTGATTTTAACCATATCAGCTTTTATAAGTTCATCTTGAGAACCATCACTTTCAAAAGCATATAAGTCGTTATTATTATCTTTAAAATAATCCATCAACGTAGCTCCGCCCAAAATACTGCAAAATTTGTTGTTCTATAAGTGGAACCGTTAGGCACGACGAAACTACACGCAAATTGATGAGCTCCCTCCACGCCCCCATAAATGCGAGCACTTGCAACCCTTACATCATCAACATATGCATGCCCCTGTCCATGAGACCCTAGGGAAAAAGTGAAGGCAACGATAATTGTGCGTCCTGTCGAATTGGTATAAGTCACTCCACTACTTCGCTGCGCAGTCATATCTTTCCATGATTGATCAACTCCCAAGGCAGGAACATACTTATTTCCATTAATTTGTTGAACAATTAAATTACCCATAATCATCCTCCGTCTACAGATGTGTTATAATGTTAAAGCCCATGCATTTCGATATAATCGTGCCGATGGTATCTGATCTCTTTTGCAAATTCTAAATTTTGACCTATTACCTGAGTTCACTTGCCAAACATGTTGAGGAATATCTTTTTGGATAAGATACTCAATAGCTTCCTCTTCTGTAATCGCAGGTATACTCCGATCATGCAGAATATATCCATTCGTTACTTTACCATCGATAATTTCTAACTGCTGATATACCTCAACAGGAGGGAGAATATCTCCGGCAATAGCACAAGCCATCCAATTTGGATCTGGATGCATAACTGCTACTGGTTCATCCATGTCATGCTCAAACACCACCGCATATTGTGATTGAAAGGGTTCAAGGTGAGACTTAGCCCATAACAGGCGTTCAAAGAGATTGCTCATGCTAAATCTCCAAATACAACTGCGTAAAATGCATGAACATCTGTAATCGACGGCGTTGTGTTGTAGGTAGTATAATAAAATCCAAGGACGGTATGGTTTATATGAAGACCCATTTCATTCACATGACCTGCGAGATTACCCCCATTTAAGCCCTGCATATTGCCTTGTGTGATGTAGTTTGTACTCGACATAGCAATGGTCATATTCACACCATAATTGCCAGTACCGTAGTCAGTCCCACTACTCACATTAAGACTATCTCGGACAGATATCGCACCCGTTCCTTGTAAGTTAACCCAAGCCTTCACACGTTCCGGTTCAATGGCACGACCATTTACGTTGGTTGCTATTACATCACTCATTGTGCCAACTCCCCGTCAAAAGAAGCCATCGCGTAATTAACATCAAGATATGAAGAGCCAGACGCAACAAGAGAAGCTAATCGAATTCCTGTCACTGTAACTCTACCTGATCCGTAGTAGCCACTTATAATAACATTTGTAGAACTATGTTGCCCCATGGCTCCAACGGAATACCCATCATTTTGAAATGCATTTATAAAGTTAATCTGAGTATGGCCAGTTCCATGGTCTACATGACTGCTCACATTAAAACTATCACGTATCGTAGTCGTAGGATTATGATTATAGCTCACACGTGCCTTAGCAGAACCATCAATCACATAATCTGCACCGACACTCTTTGACCCGTCTCGCTTGGAGAATTTATCTACTTTGATTTCACTCATGCTAATTCTCCGTGTACTGTCAGCGTCGCATAAGGTACGTCATATGTATCAATTGATGAGTATATCCATTTTAGTTCCGTTGAACTTAACTGCATTCCGGGAAGCCCGTTAATCTCACCGAAGGCGTTATAAGATGAGTTATCTGTGAAGCCACCACCATGTGCTATATAATCTAGGTTTGCAAAAGCATTGGTATAATTATAACGGTAAACACCTCTGGCAACATCAAGAACGCTAGATACATTTAAGCCACTATCTCGTAAAGCAATGGTTCCCGTACCATTTAGGCTTGCCAGAGCCTTAGCAGCACTCTGTTTTGTTAAATCGACAGGAGAACCGTCAACTTTCTCTATGCTATCAACTTGAACAACACTCATCATCAAACTACCTTCCAAGTGCCATTCACAGTAACTGTATATCCTGGCAACTCATCATTAATACTACGAAAATATGGTTTTAACCGTTGACCTGTCAGTATCTGTAATCCGCTCAGATATACGCCGTGGGAATCAGAATTTGTAAACGATATCTTTCCATCTGCATCCAAAAGGTAAGTTGTGATTTTCAACTCTCCAGTAAACGATTGCTGATTAGTCACAAACCAACATCGATACCATTCATCACCTAAATCCTGAATTCCTGAATCAGCGACTTGCACTTGTTCTGTGACAACGCCATTTGACAAATCAAATCCTGCATAAGATATAAACGCGCCCTCAGTCGGATCATGTACATCATTTGTTCTAACTGCTAGACGCAAAGAGTCGAACTCAGCTTTCTTAGCAAATATAGACAACACATATCTCTCACCAATCGAAGTAGGTTTTGAGTAAACTTGCTCCACGTAATGTCGCGTCAGCGCTGATGACGTTGCCATCAATTTATTTACAACAGTAAGCTCGTCCGGTTTTGCAATAGCAACCTCAGATATGGTTGCTTCAATCAAATTCCATATAGGATCAGTTAAGTCCTCTGACTTAAAAATATCATTTTTTGATTTGATTGTAATTGGACCGGCTGACATACCATTATGATTTTCTTCAATCACAATATCTTCCTCGATCACATTAGCATTTAAGCGAATAAGAGAATCTTCTCCAACGGAAAGTCCGCCTAACCTCACATTTGGATCAATTTTATCTTGAGTGATAGATTGATTAGCAATTTTATCTCCTGTTAATGGGAGTTCCAAAGCTGTCACCTGATCTTTAGAAGCCTGAATTGCTTCTTCAATCTCAACTTGCAACTGTTCTAAACCGGCAACCCACTCACTTCCCGATGCAGATGTTTTGACGTTTCCTTCTTCATCAAAATATAGAAACTTATTCTTTCTTTCCGCAATTTTAGGTAACGTTAAAACACCATCATCCCCCTGGTCTGGTTTATGAATCGTATCTGATACGAGCATCTTCATTTCTTCCAATAACATGGAAGTCCGATTATGTTCAGCATTTAAACTAGCCGCACGTAAAGGTTGTCCCTCCACATAAATATCAGCTGAATCAATTTCTGTTTCACGGTAAATAATAAACTCATCACCTGGTACTAAATCAGTTTCAAACTTAACTAATGCATAACCCTCCGCGGTCAAAGTAACTGTTGGGTTTTTCTCAATACCTCCAAGAAGTTCAATATTTATATGCTCCTTTGCGAGTGTTTTAAAACTGCTGACAAAATTATTCTTAATGTCTTCAGTCGCCATTAACCTTTCTCTTGGTATATCTGTCATTTAATTTCCTAACTGAGAATTATTAAGTTGTTCCGCATATCCCAAATATCGTTGTGTTTTTTTCAAACCTTCACCCACTCCATCCGTAGCGTTAAGACGTCCAATCTCTTTATCCATCTGATAACCCTCAGCAATTGTGAGTAAGTTTTCCCGTGATTGCTTGCGCATACCATCCAGTATAGCATCGGATGAACCACCACCATAGCTAGTACCAGATGCTCCCATTTTTGCACGCAATTGAGCTTGCCGCCTTTCATGAGCTTTTTTTTCCTGCTTCATTTGAAGCTTTTTCTGCTCTTCAGCACGTGCTTCTTGTGCCGCTAATTGTTTCTTTTGATGCTTGCGTTGCTGGCTAGCTTGCTTCTCTGAAAGTACCATTGCAGCAACCATCATCACGATTTGAAGCCATCCCATTTAGCTCTCCTTACTTCATTGTCCCATGATCGAAACTTCCGTCGCAACAGACAGAATCGTACACGGCATTGGGTCATCCTGATGCACATGCCATAATGCCCGTGCATCGCCTCTTATCCACCCTAAAGAACGAACTGTTTTATCACCTGTGAAGTCTTCGGTTTCTTTATCTAAAAGCTCTGTAGATCCTAAGCGCCTAAAAGACTGAATCTTCGGCCCTTGACCTGTATCAACCTGCAAGGCTTTTGATTCATGTAGTCGGAATGTTGCACGCACCAGTCGTATTGGCTTACCAAATCCTGCGCTATTTCCACCTTGCTGATAAATTGGTAATGGAATCACTTCATGTGTAAAGGGCAGACCAACCTCAATTTTAGAGTTCGTTGGGATGCTCCCAATCAACACGCCTCCATTTTGAACTTTTTTTGTGCCCTGATAAATGCCGTTTACAACAATCTGTACTGCCGCATTATTTAGGTGCTCTAAACCACCAGCAAAATACGCCTCTTGCGCCATTTTCTCATGATAGATTCGCCCACTATCAGTATAATAATCTGCGTCAAATTTTTCTAAAGTGACATGACTTTCTCTATCGATAATGCAATAGATATCCGTTCCAACGACAGCAACTGATATAAAATCTCCATCCGTTTCAAATGATGTCCAGGCAGTTACTTTCTCTTGTCGATAGAGTGTGACAACGGACATTGTTCCATCCGCCATAACAATATGCATAAGTCGTCTGGACTTTTCAAAATCCTGATCTACAGGAAATTTCATTAAATGGCGTGACAACGTCGCCAAGTCATTTGATTGATATGCCTGCTCGACATCGGCAAAAAGAAACTCTCTTAGCTCCATACCATTTCGTGATGCAAATAAAGTTGCACCATCCACATCACGCGGAGGAACCGAGTGGCTGGTAATGGATCCGATACGGGTTTGTCGATTCAACTGAATGTTTTCTGGTGTCAAAGGATCACCAGTTACCATCCATTCGGCACCAGAAGTAAACACTTGTAAATGTCGTCCTGAAAACACCCCTTGGATTGCATTCACTTGGTCAGATAAAATAGCAAACTCAATTGCCTCATCATCCAAACCTTCTCCGAGATCAAAGTTGTACAAATCTGACGACTTAGACATCCAGAGCCGATTTGGTAATCCTTTGGACCCACCAATAACTAATCGATCCTGATGGAAACATACAGATTTAGGCCAACCTCTATATGCAGAGAATGCTATCTCTTCCCAATCTGTGGTTTTTGCATCTGAATTAAGATTAGATTTGATATCCACGTATACATATGAAGCATCAGGTACAGATTTAATAATCGCTTCACCATTATGCATACGAATACGAGACCCAATATGGCCGTCATTAAAAATTAAAGCGGGTTTTCCATCAGCTCCTGTTGCATTGACTTGCACATTATTGCCAGAAGACGTGAGTGGTTCTAACGCAATCTCATCAGCTTCGTATTTATGATATGGAGCAAAAACCTTTCCTCCAGAAGAGTAAAACTCCCAATCATTCAACGAAAAATTTGTATCGCTATGGCGTATCAATCTTTTCGGCGCGACATCAGGATGACAAATCAATAACTCATCCGCACTTTGCGTCCAGGTTATTTGTTTTAATTGATCCTTCGTCCAAAATGCATCTAACACTTCTGGTTCGATATTTTGGGACAAGTCATCATCTTGATAAGCTTCAAGAGGTCTGTAGATAAGAAGCTTCATATCCACAAACACAAGAATATATGTTTTTTCTGTATTAAATTCGAAAGAAACAACTCGTCCATAGTCAAATGATTGGCGCGTGTCATCATCTTTTAAAATCGATAAATCATCAACATAACGCAAACCAGCTCGACGCGTCGTACCGCCAGTTGGGAACACATGCACATTAGACATTTTGCGCGCCCCATTTGCAAAGGCTTGCAAATCACTTCGCCCAAGAAGTTTTTCAGAGACTTCCCCCTGAGTGAAGTTTGTTTTAACAAGAGTAATCCGAGGCATCAGTAGCGCCCCTCAATTAAATTGAAACCTTCGATGGATTGAGGTGTATCTTGCTGGGCATCAATAGATTTAGTTTTACGAAATTCCTTTTCCGCTAAATTCAACATACTTTCAGCGCGAGAAGTGCTTTCGGTTAACGGCAAACATAGTTCTGCCGCCAGCCGTAAAATCATTAATTGATCAAAATATGCGGGGAACATGGACTCATACGGTCTAAAAATATAGGTCGCAGTTACTGCAGGTGCATCTGTATGTAATCGATTTTCAATAATTTGATAGTCAATCCCCCTACTACGTCCTCCCTCTCCTGCCGATAGAATACGGAGAAAATCAGGCGGTAACTGATACGCATACTGAAAATCAGCGACTGGTTTACCAACAAGGCGCGCCAGTCCTTTTTGGGCAGTTGCAAATGTCCAAGGATATGCAGATAGAACAGCATCACGTGTTGAACCATAAAGCAAGCTAGCAGCCATACTTTCAGCGGTACCATCTTCAAAACTTGAAATAGGTTCAGCACCAAGCTTCAACAAGGCACGACTGCACAGAGCCACAGCACTTAAAGCCATAGAATGTTCCTTTCTTAAAATAAAAGACAAAAGGGGCTACTCACGGGCTGCAAATAGCCCCTTAGCTTTTAAAATTGAACTAACTCAAGAATTTTGACGTTTAGTTAGTGTTTGATGTTCCGATACCTGTCATATCATTCACATCCACCGCACCCGAGACATTACTGGCGACAGAAAAGAAACCTGTAGATGGTGAGGCTGATGTCTCAACATTCGCCAAGATAACATCACCCACACGCAACATATCCGCAGCATCATTAAAATAGCCATCAGTAGCCACAGATACCGCTGTATCTTCTGTGGCATAGTGCCAAAAAGTAAAACCATTTGCATATGCAATTACTGAGAGATTTTTAGATTGATAAGCCATGATTAAACCTCCTTACAACGCATGCGAACAATACCTGTAGGGTCTACAAGACCTGCCCCCTGAGACATCATATTATTCACAAAATAAGAAGCACGGTCACCATGATATGTAACGTCAGATTTTACATCCTGCCCAGATGCATGACCAATTGCTGTTTTGTGATACCAATAACAATGACGTAAATCAGAACCATCTTTCAAAAGACCAGAATGAGGCATCCATAAAGTACCCAACCAGCGCTTTGCCTGCGTACCTTTCCAAGGTAAGGTGTCATCACCGACATAATCTGCATTAGAAAATTCTTCGATCGCCAATAACTCCCCCCATTGGCGCCAACCAATGATTGCGAAGCGTTGACCGTCATCAGGTACATCTGCCTCGCCAAGCATCTCGAAAGCCATCAGGATTTTCTCTTTTGTCAGACCAGATGTATCATCCAACTGTGCGCCTGTTCCCTTTGCTTCGCGTGAAGCATCTAGATCATTCAATTTTTCAATGATCAACTCATCAGTTTTGCGACCAAGTGCATAAGCACCTGCATTCGCTGTTACCATACGCTCATCAATGTTTGTTTTCAGCTCATCTAAAGAATCAACCCAATCACCGGCATAGTAATCCTGCAAAGTAATTTCGATCGGTTCGTGATCCACATTCATCACAGGCACTTTACCGTGACGAGCTTTTGTACTTGCAGTACCTTTACCAACTTTTTGGAAGGTTGTACTTGAACCCTTCACATTGTTTTTACTGCGCACAGTATTGCGCAATTTTGAACCCATGCGCTGATAAGATTCGTGCACTTCAGCTTGAAAGTGCTTTGTAAAACTATTTGCAATAGACGTAGACATAAATCGTCAACTCCAAAATATTAGAGGTCAAAATTTCATATTTTCAAGGGAAGGGGAAAATGTGGTTATCACTTATCGTGAGATCAGAGACAGCAGATACATAGTTATCTGCATCACGTAAGGGCCACATTCTCACCCAAAAGATTTATCAGGGCCTATATCCTCAGAAAATCAAACATGGGAATTTTCGATTTCGTATGTCAATTCCGCATTAGAATTTCTAAAACAGGTTATCCTGCATAAAGAAAAAATGAATAAAAAATTCTCATTCATCCTATTATTCTTGGCGAGGAAGCCTTCTAGAAAAGAACAACACTAGACACACACTTCCCCGCCTTAGAGCAGCGCCATAACCAATATAGATCGACATGTCGCCAGCACCACTCAAAAAAAAGAATAAAACAAGAACATTTAAATTCAAAAAATAGTCGGTTACCCGACTGAATAATGAACAGGATCAAAACTACCCTAAAAGTATAT
>NZ_SMMC01000082.1:0-2464 GCF_009711445.1 Curvivirga aplysinae
AGAATATCTACTTAATGCGGCGAAATCTTGACAGATATATAATGCCTTTATGAGTAAATATACAAATCATAGTATCAATCATCGTTTTACAGATCATGCTTTAAAGGGACGTGGCGCAGTTAGTAATCAGGTTGGGCGGTTTGAACGTTTCAATCGTGAAAGTTTCGATGACGGTTGGAACTCACCTGAAACGGATCAAATAGATGATCCATTTGCAGCAGGCACACAAATCCCAACAAGCCTTATGCTGGATAGCAGTAAAAAGATTATCACTTATAATCAATCACCAGATGTCCCATTTGATCGTTCCATCAATCCATATAAGGGATGTGAGCATGGTTGTGTCTATTGTTTTGCACGCCCTTCACATAATTACTGGGGATTGTCTGCAGGTCTAGATTTTGAAACCAAGCTTTTCTATAAACCGGATGCCGTTGATATTTTGGAGAAAGAATTAGCCCATCCCAAATATGAACCCGCCCCTATTGCCTTTGGAACGAATACCGACCCTTACCAACCCGTCGAGGCAGAGAAGAAAATAACACGCAGTTTAATTACCAAATTAACCGAATGCCACCACCCCTTCACTATTGTAACTAAAAATCAGATGGTCTTACGGGATTTGGATATCTTAACGGAAGCAGCGAAATATAAGTTAGTGCGCATTATGGTTTCCGTGACCACATTAGATCATATATTAGCTAATAAACTGGAACCTCGTGCAACGACACCCAAAAAACGATTACAAACCATACAAACTTTATCAGAACACAATATTCCTGTCGGCAGTTTGACGGCCCCTATCATTCCCGCAATCAATGACCATGAGATTGAAAATTTAGTAGCTGCTGTTAAAGAAGCTGGCGCAGAAAGCGCAGGCTATATCCTTTTACGTCTACCGCTTGAAGTCAAAGACTTGATGAAGGACTGGTTAGATCATCATTACCCCAATAAAACCAATCGTGTTTTGTCCTTAATCAGTCAAAGCAGAGATGGAAAGTTAAATCATAGCACATTTGGCAAACGTATGTCCGGCACAGGGGCCTATGCAACAATGATTAGAAAAAGATATAATCTGGCGATAAAAAAACATTTCGGATCGCATTTCAATCCTGAAGACCGGGTTGAACTACAAAGGTCACTCACCACAGAATATTTTACACCTCCAACACCCAAAGGTGGGCAATTTAACTTGCTTTAACTTAAGAGGGTATTTTTATTTTTTCCCATTCGCCAACTTAATCGCTTCTGGGTTAGAACGTAAACACCACATTGCTATCCCCCCTAAAAATGGGCCAATAGCCAATATCATGAAAGCATAATTCCATCCTAAGGCCTCAACAATTCCGGGCATGATATGGATGGCAATTAAAGTTAATGCAAAGCCCATAGCCGTTTGCATTGTTAATAAGGTACCCACACGTTCCGGCGGCGCTAGTTCGGTGATACTTGCTGAAAATTGTGCAGAATCAGCAATGATACTAATACCCCAGATAATACAGATAATCGCGATAACATAAGGCGCCCCTCCAAAGAAGAAACCGATCACTGTAGCACATAGACCGCTTACCAACATGGCTGATATGGTCACCGTTGTACGCCCGATACGATCAGCATAATAACCAGCGATCAAACAACCTATTACGCCGCCCAAACCTATTGCAGCAAAGCTTAGTAATCGGGCATAAAAAGACGCAACCTCTGCATCTAGATAAACAAGTTTGAAACTCGTATCTAAAAACAAGCCAAGCCACGCCCACATTGCATAAAGCTCCCACATATGGCCCAAATAACCCAGATTTGCTAACCGTAGACTCGGTATTGTAATAGCAAGCATCATGGCTTTGGGTTTCAATGGTGGGGCTTGTTTTATATTTGGCCCAATTCGAACAAGTAAAATTACAAAAGAACCAAAGATAGCGGCCAGTGAAGATAACTGGATCGTAAAACGCCAATCGATACCGCCAAAAGCATTAAACAAATGTGGTGCCGCTGATCCTAAGGTCAAAGCAGCGACCAAAATAGCAACTAACAATCCTGTATCGGAATAACGCCCTGTCTTATTGACCCAAGATACAGCTAATTTCATCCCCACCGGATAAACCCCAGCCATACAAATACCGGTTAAAAAACGCAAAATGATCATCCAGAAAGAATCAATAGGCACAAATAAAATGGCAAAATTTGCAAGACTTGCGATCCCACCAGAAATAAGAATGATTCGTCTAGGATCATATCGATCTGCTAATCCTAATATTGCGCTCACCAATGAACCAATTACAAAGCCTACTTGTACCGCACTCGTCAATAACGAGAGCTGATCATCTGTTAAAGAAAATTCATGTTTCAGAGACGGCGCAATAGCTGACGCAGAAAACCAAACAGCCATGATCGCTACTTGCGATAAAGCGATGAAAAAGACCGATGTTTTTTTTGCATTAATCATATTCTGTACAAACATATA
>NZ_SMMC01000082.1:2633-7947 GCF_009711445.1 Curvivirga aplysinae
AATTTTCAATCATGCAATAAGGTTCTTGCCTGAAAAATCTCTAACATGCCAGCATGCAAATAAAAAGTTTAGCTTATAAAAACTTACCGCGATGCAACATAAATGTTTTGACAGTTTGCGCAGTCTAGGTCATTTTGGAAACATGTAATAAGGGCGTCATGGAGTTTTCTATGTGCGTCCTGATCAGGAGCGTGTCTTTCTGCTTGATAAACTTAATATAATTTATGAACAATCATTCAGAAAACCGGAAAGCAAAATTCGACGTATAAGAAACAGAGGAGCAGGACACATACCTGCTTTATGTTAAACGTCAGGAGGAAGCGAATGTTTACTTCATTCGCATATGATAAAAAATTTAAACATCACGAGGGGTGGTCATGAGCGCTCAAAACAGACCTTTGTCCCCGCATTTGCAGGTATATCGCTGGCAATGGAGCATGGCCTATTCAATTCTAAACCGGGCAACTGGTATGGCGTTGGCAGGTGGAGCTCTTTTCCTTTTTTGCTGGTTAACAGCACTTGCAAGTGGCGCGGAAGAATTCACAGCCGTTCAAAACTTCGCAGGTTCCATCATTGGTCGCATCCTGTTGCTAGGATGGACATGGTCCCTATTCTATCATCTGGTGAATGGTATTCGTCATTTGGTTTGGGATTCAGGCCGTTGGCTTGATTTGAAATCTGCTGAGATCTCCGGCCATATTAGTTTGGCATTATCTATCGTCCTGACCATTGCGGTTTGGGCTTTGGCATATATGGTTTAGGAGGTGATATTATGAGTTTACGTACACCTCTTTCTGAAGTTCGCGGTCATGGTTCTGCGAAGGACGGTACACATCACTGGTGGGTTCAACGTTTATCTGGTGTTGCCCTTATTCCATTGACCATCTGGTTTGTGTTTTCTGTAGCCTGTATGGTTGGAAGTGACGCTTCACTAGCTGCAACAGTTGTTGGTAGTGAATATGTGAAATTCAGCACATGGGCCGCTGAGCCTTTTAATGCCACATGCCTCATCCTTTTGGTTGCGACAAGCTTTCATCATGCACAGCTTGGTGTTCAAGTTGTCATCGAAGATTACATCCATGGCGCTTTACGCACACCCTTGCTAGTCGCGATAAAGCTATTGGCAGTTGCATTTGCCGTTGGTGGCATTTTGGCAGTTTTGAAAATCGCCCTTTAAGGAATAACGGACATGAGTACATCCAATTATAAAATCGTGGATCATACCTATGACGTTGTTGTTGTAGGCGCAGGTGGCGCAGGTTTACGCGCAACCTTTGGTCTTGCGGAAGCAGGTTTGAAAACAGCCTGTATTACAAAAGTATTTCCAACACGCTCCCACACAGTTGCAGCGCAAGGCGGTATTTCGGCTTCCCTAGGTAATATGGGACCAGATGACTGGCGCTGGCATATGTATGACACTGTAAAAGGGTCTGATTGGCTAGGTGATCAGGACGCGATCGAATATATGGTGCGTGAAGCACCTGCTTCTATCATTGAATTAGAACATTATGGCGTACCATTTTCACGTACGGAAGAAGGTAAAATTTACCAACGTCCATTCGGTGGTATGACTACCGAATTTGGTGAAGGCCCACCAGCGCAACGTACATGTGCGGCGGCTGACCGTACAGGTCATGCGATTCTTCATACATTATACCAACAATCCCTGAAACATCAGGCAGAATTTTACATTGAATATTTTGCGCTTGATTTGATCATGGAAGATGGCGAATGCCGTGGTGTCATGGCATGGAATCTCGATGATGGAACAATCCATCGTTTCCGCGCGAAAATGGTAATCCTGGCAACTGGTGGCTATGGTCGTGTATATTTCTCTGCGACATCTGCACATACATGTACAGGTGATGGTGGTGGCATGGTTCTACGTGCTGGTTTGCCATTACAAGATTCTGAATTTGTACAATTCCACCCAACTGGTATTTATGGCGCAGGTTGCCTGATTACTGAGGGGGTCCGTGGTGAAGGTGGTTATCTGACCAATTCCGAAGGGGAACGTTTCATGGAACGTTACGCCCCATCTGCAAAAGACTTGGCATCACGTGATGTTGTAAGTCGTTCCATGACTATGGAAATCAACGCTGGTCGCGGTGTAGGTCCGAAAGGCGATCATATCCATCTTCATATTGAACATCTTGATCCTGATGTAATCAACGAACGCCTGCCGGGTATTGCGGAATCCGCGCGTATCTTTGCCGGTGTTGATGTAAGCAAGGAACCAATCCCAGTTATTCCGACATGTCACTATAATATGGGTGGTATTCCTGCGAATTATCATGGTGAAGTTTTAACTGTGAAAGACGGTAATCCTGATACAATCGTACCGGGTCTGATGACAGCTGGTGAAGCCGCTTGTGTATCCGTACATGGTGCGAACCGTCTTGGATCAAACTCTTTGCTTGATCTCGTGGTATTCGGTCGTGCAGCGGCATTGCATTGCGCCAAAATTGTTGACCCTGATGCGCCACAGAAAGATTTGGCTGAAGATGCCGGTCATGCAACATTGGAACGCCTAGAAAAGCTCAGAACTGCCGATGGGCAATATTCCACAGCTTCTATTCGTGCCGAAATGCAAGATATCATGCAGAAACACTGTGCTGTATTCCGTGAAGGCGGTAGCCTTGAAGAAGGCGTGGCGAAACTCAAAGAAACTTGGAAAAAACTTTCCGATATCAAAGTTTCCGATCGCACAATGGTTTGGAATTCCGATCTTGTGGAAACATGGGAATTAGACAATCTCATGCGTCAGGCGATGACAACCATCGTTGGTGCAGAGACACGTAAAGAATCCCGTGGGGCGCAAGCCCGCGAAGATTTCCCGGATCGTGATGATGTGAACTGGATGAAACATACAGTTGCGTGGATCGGAGATGATGGTGAAGTCGATCTGGATTACCGTCCGGTTCGTATGGAAACCATGACAGATGAAATTGACACTATCCCGCCTAAGGCGCGGGTCTATTAAGCGGAAAGGAAGGAGACTGAAAATGGCTGAATTTTCTTTACCAACAAATTCCAAAATCCGTGAAGGTCAGGTTTGGAAAGCCAATACAGGCGGTAAAAATATCAAGGAGTTTCGCATCTATCGTTGGAACGAAGATAGTGGAGAAACGCCTCAAGTTGATACGTATGAAGTTGATCTGGATGAATGTGGCCCAATGGTCTTGGATGCATTGATCAAGATTAAAAACGAAGTTGATCCAACTTTGACATTCCGTCGTTCTTGCCGTGAAGGTATTTGTGGTTCCTGTGCTATGAATATTGACGGCTTAAATACTTTGGCCTGTACGAAATATATTTCCGAGATCAAAGGGAAGGCAAAGATCTATCCTTTACCGCATATGAACGTGGTTAAGGATTTGGTACCGGATTTGAAACATGCCTATGCGCAATTGGCATCTGTAGAACCTTGGATCAAAACAGATACACCAGCACCACCAGATGGCGAACGTTTGCAGTCTCCTGAAGATCGCAAAAAGCTTGATGGTTTATATGAATGTATTCTGTGCTTTAGCTGCACTACATCCTGCCCAAGTTACTGGTGGAATGGGGACCGTTATTTAGGCCCTGCAGTTCTATTACAAGCTTATCGCTGGATTGCAGATAGTCGTGATGAATATACTGGTGAACGTTTGGACGCATTGGAAGACCCATTCCGTCTATTCCGTTGCCATACGATCATGAACTGCTCTAACACGTGCCCGAAAGGTTTGAATCCTGCCAAGGCAATTGCAGAAATCAAAAAGTTAATGATTGAACGTAAGGTTTAATAAAAGGTCGTTACCATTCAAAAGGCGGGATTGCTTCCCGCCTTTTTTTGTGACTATGCCAACCCTTTTTGACAAAAAACTTCGACATTCATCGAATAATCTATCATTAAAATTAAAAGTGATGTATCAAATCCGCAATCAAAGTTAATTTTTAAGAAGATTAAGGGTATTTCATGTTTGATATGATCATCAAGAACGGCACATGCATGACACCGTCCGGTGCAATCAAGGCCGATATCGGTATAGCTGGCGACACCATCATGAAAATCGGCGAGATCGATGCTAAAGACAGTCAAACGATTATTGATGCCAAAGGTCTTCATGTTTTACCCGGTGTTATGGATACTCAAGTCCATTTTCGTGAACCCGGCAACGAACATAAAGAGGATTTGGAACATGGTACGCGCGGGGCCGTTTTAGGCGGCGTAACATCAATATTTGAGATGCCAAACACTGCCCCACCAACCACAAGTAAAGAAGCCCTAAATGATAAAATTGATCGTATGAAAGATCGGGCTTGGTGTGATTTTGCCTTCTACGTCGGTGGTACACCTGAAGACAATGTAAACTGGCATGAATTAGAAAGTCTACCAGGATGTTGCGGGATAAAAATCTTTATGGGTTCATCCACTGGTAATCTGATTGTTTCACAAGATCACGCAATTGAAGCGATCTTAACACAAAGTAAAAGGCGTGTTGCCGTTCATTGTGAAGATGAAGAGATGTTAAAGGCAAGAAAACATATTGCTGAAGAAGGCGCACATCCGCGTTTTCATCCACAATGGAGAAATGAAGATACAGCATTAAACGCCACGAGACGACTACTTAATATTGCGAGAAAAGTCGGCAAAAATGTGCATACTCTGCATATCACCACATGTCAGGAAGTCGAGCTACTTGCCAAGTATAAGGATGTCGCAACCATGGAAGTCCTTCCACAACACCTAACTTTGGATGATAGTGCTTATGAAAGCCAAGGAAGCTATGTCCAAATGAACCCACCGATCCGATCAATCGAACATCAAAACGCATTATGGATAGCCATCAACAATGGATTAGTTGACATTTTAGGTTCTGATCACGCACCACATACCCATCAAGAAAAAGCGCAAACATATCCCAAAAGCCCCTCAGGTATGCCGGGGGTGCAAACATTAGTGCCTATTATGTTAGATCATGTGAATAACAGCAAACTTACACTTGAACGTTTCGTTGATCTTGTATGTCATGGGCCACAACGTGTGTTCAACATCGCCCGCAAAGGACGAATAGCCGTTGGTTATGATGCGGATTTTACGATTGTGGATATGAATAAAGAAAAAACTATTTCCGATGATCAAATGGCTAATGTTTCTGGCTGGACACCTTTTCATGGTAAGAAAGTTAAAGGCTGGCCAACGCATACAATTATCCGTGGTAAAGTCGTTATGGAAAATGACAAGCTCGTAAGTAAACCAATAGGACAAACTATTAAGTTTCAAGACACGCTCACCCCCCGGTAAGACTAAATTTCCCGACTAGTATTC
>NZ_SMMC01000045.1 GCF_009711445.1 Curvivirga aplysinae
TTTTGAAATTTTAAATATTGGTGTATAAAATAGACCATAATGAAATCGATACCGTTAAATTCACTCTATGCTTACTGGCATGTTTATGCTCATGAAGGTATCCGTGCTGCGGCGCGTGCCCTTGAGGTAAGCCATTCGTCAGTATTACGCCATGTAAAAGAATTGGAGATGTGGTTTGGTTCTTCTCTCATAGAAACAAGACCAAATTCCAAGGCGCTTATATTTACCCAAAAAGGACAGCAATTAGGGGAGAATTTAGCCAAATTCTTTCCGCCGTTTGAGAGTAATCTGATGAAGTTGAAGGAAGAGAAGCATTCCAATCAGGTTATTATCTCTACGACGCCATCTATTGCCTCTCGGTGGCTTATGGCGAAGCTGCCTGAATTTCAAAAACAATACCCAAATATTGAGATACATATCCGGTTGGATCAGAAAGTTGAGAGTTTCAAAATCAGTGAGTTTGATATTGCCATACGCATGGGGCGCGGTGGCTGGGATGAGCCTTATGAACAACCATTAATGGATGACTGTTTGATTGCGGTTTCTAATAAGCAGGATTTATATCAAGATAAATACGACCTATTGACCGCATCGCTTATTCATGATGGGGATCCCGAGGGGAGTTGGCATTGTTGGTTTGAAAACTATTTCCCAGAAATATTTGAAACTGTGGCTGGGCGCAAACAAAGTAAGTCTGGACCGACTTATGCGTCTTCGGATTTGGTAATTCGGGCCGCCATGGCCGGAGATGGCGTCGCTTTGGTAAGAGAGCAATTATGTCGTGATGAACTTAGGCAACGAATACTAATAGATGTATTTCCTGATAAACATGTTCATCTAAAAGATGCTTACTGGTTGGTCGGTGCAAAGCCGCATCATCAATCAAAAGCAACGAGACTTGTATGGGAATGGTTGTTGGACAATGCGTCCTAAACGAAAAACGGGACCCTGATATCTCAGGGTCCCGTTTTTAAATTCGTACCAACAAGGTTACCGTAAGGCTAGCGCCTTAGTGCAATTTGTTCGCCAAACCTTCGATAGCTGCATCTTGAAGTGCATCACCGGATTTACCGGATAATTGCTCTGTCAAGATTTCACGAGAAGCAGTCATCGCCATATCAACAGCCAGGTTACGAACTTCGTTGATTGCTGCTTGTTCAGCTTGTGCAATCTTGTCTTTCGCCTGTTGTTCGCGACGTGAAAGGGTTTCGTCCAGAGTTTTCTGAGCGTTTACTTTCATTGATTCAACTTCAGACTTAGCATTGGCAACAATTGCTTCAGCTTGTTGAGTTGCGTCACGTTGCTTCTTTTGAAGCTCTGCCAAGGCAGCTTGTGCTTCTTCTTTCAGCTTCTCAGCTGTTTCCAGTTCTTCGCGAATGGCTTTCCCGCGTGCAGTTGCAGCTTCTGCAATCGCACCACGTAATTTCCAAACCACGAGAAGGACAAAGATAACAAAGGCAACAGCAGTCCAGAATGTTGGATCATTTAACAACTTATCCATGACTACCTACCTTATGCGTCTTTAGCGGCATCAAGTGCCTTGTCCAAAGCTTTTGCATCAGCTGCTGTACCGGAGAGTTTCTCCACAACAGATGCAGCAACTTCTGTTGCAACTTCGCGAACAGAAGCCATAGCTTGTTCACGAGCAGCAGAAATACGCTTCTCAGCTTCTTCAGCCTGTGAAGCCATATCGGCTTCAAAAGCATCCATACGCTTTTGTTGAGCTTGCGCAATTTCATCAGCAGCTTTTGCCAAAACGGCATGTGCGTCCGCACGTGCATCTGCAAGAGCCTTATCCAGGTCTTCCTGAACTCTCTCTGCATCTGCTTTCAACTGCTCTGCTTTTTCAAGGTCACCAGTTAGTTTTTGTTGACGATTGGCAAGTGTTTCACCAACACGTGGCAACGCAACTTTCCACATAACCAAGAAAAGAATTGCAAAAGAAACAGCTAGCCAGAAGATCTGACTAGGGTAACTTGTGGGGTCCAGCTGCGGCATACCGCCAGCTGCTTGCGCAGCCGCAGGCATTACAACTGCTGTCGCAGCTGTCATCCGCAGAAGAGTATTTTTAATATTCGCCATATTGCCGGCTCCCAAGTCTTGTTCGTTAGAAAATTGCTTCGAATGATCAAGATTGAAATCTAAACATTCGAAACGAACGTGTTTCTTAACCGAACAGGATTAGGAACGCGATTACCAACGCGAAAAGACCTACAGCCTCAACCAATGCGAAGCCCAACATACCCAATGGGAATACTTTTGGCTGAACCGCAGGGTTACGAGCGATAGATGCGATCAAAGAGGAGAAGATGTTACCAATACCGATACCAACACCGAAAAGACCAATTACAGCCAAGCCAGCGCCGATCATTTTTGCAGCTTCTAGTTCCATTTTAAAAATTCCTTATCAGTTGGATTGACGGGGGATTCAGTTTTAGGCCCGACCAATCACGGTTGTAAAAAAAGAGTTAACAGTCCACCAAATCTTAGTGAAGGTGGATACTGTCGTTCAAATACAAGCATGTGAGAATGGTAAACACATATGCTTGCAAGAAAGCTACCAGTACCTCAAAACCGGTAAGTACAACTACCATGCCAAGCGGGAGAATCCCGAATAGGCCTAGAGCTGCAACAAATCCTGCGAATACTTTCAACAGCATGTGACCCGCAACCATATTGGCGCAAAGACGTACTGCTAAACTCACAGGACGAGATAGATATGAGATCAACTCAATCGGTACCATTACAGGGATCATATAAGCAGGAACCCCATGTGGAACGAACAAACCAAAGAATTTAAATCCATGGCGGAACAAACCAACAAGGGTTACACCTGTTACAACAAATGCACCCATTGCAAAGGTAGCAATGATGTGACTTGTAAAGGTGAAGCTATATGGAATGAGCCCCAGTAAGTTACCGAAAAAGACGAACATGAACAAAGTAAAGATGAATGGGAAGAATTTACGACCTTCATCACCCACATTGTCTTTAATCATACCCGAGATAAACTCATACACTGACTCAGCCAGCGATTGCCAAGGACCAGGAACCAACTCACGTCGGTTCATGCCAACAATCATGAAAATTGAAACCGCAGCAACGGTAATCAACATCCATAGACTGGAGTTAGTGAATGTGTGGAAAGGCATTTCGGATAGAGAAGCACCAGCTTCTGCACCCAAAGCCTTAATTTCGAATTGTGCGATAGGACCAGCCACGTTGCACTCTCACTTTTTCACTAGCGTTACTGTTAAAGCCGGGGAAGGTTTTATGCCCGACTCGCTCGCGCTATAAATTCAAAAGTTTTTAGAACATCCTCGAAAGAAAGCTTCCAACCCCTCATGAATTAGACGTTTTATCCTGCTCTTCATCTTCTGTTTTTTCCTGTTGGTCTTTATAACCAATAGTCATATCCATGCCATTTACAACCCGGTAAACATTCATGAATCCAGAAGCAGATCCGAACAAGAAGAATATGATCAAAAACAATGGCTTGGTATCAAGCCATGTATCTAATACATATCCGATTCCGACACCAATAAGAAGGGCCGCCACGAATTCTGTGCCAATCCGTACTGCAAAGCTGAGACCTCTATTATCAATCTCGTTTTTTTCAGCTCTCTTCTTGATTTTTTGCATGGTCGGTGAGGCGGCTTTCGCTTCCTCAATTTTCCGGCCAAGTTCATCAAGATCTGAACCGTCCTTGCCGTTGGACATAGATGAATTATCCTTGCACAAAAAGGCGGCGTAAAATATTACGCCGAAATCGCGCGCACTTTAGGAATTCTTACATCGAAAGTCAAGGATTTCAGTGGTTGTAAATAAAAGATTAGATTTCTAATTTGTTTATGCTTATAAGGCTTTAATTTTTAAGTATTATTTTTGATTAGAAGGTGCTACTATAGATGGA
>NZ_SMMC01000037.1 GCF_009711445.1 Curvivirga aplysinae
CTTGGAAGATGTTTCTGATGGAAAAAAATGCTAAATTTTGGAACCGTATTGCTGACAAATATGCGGCCTCCCCTGTACCAGACGAAGAAATTTATAAAAACAAATTACACAAAACACAGGAATATTTACGACCAGATATGAAAGTTCTTGAATTTGGTTGTGGGACTGGGTCAACGGCTCTCTATCATGCCAATGACGTCAAACAGATTCTCGCGACAGATATTTCTGAGAGAATGATAGAGATTGCCAAGCAAAAAGCGGATGTGCAAAACATTAGAAATATCGATTTCCAACAATCTTCTATCGAAGAATTAACAATTGCTGATCAGTCTATCGATGCAGTCTTTGGTCACAGCATCCTGCATCTTCTTGAAAATAGAGATCAAGTTATTGATAAGGTTTATGCTATGTTGAAACCAGAAGGTATATTCGTTTCAAGCACGGCATGTATTAAAGATTTCTTTATTTTCCATAAATTATTGGATTGGTTTGGCCCACTTGGAAGATTGATTGGTTTACTTCCCTTAGTGAAAGTCTTTGGCAGTGACGATTTAAGATCAGCCATGATCAAGTCCGGCTTTAAGATCGAATATGATTGGCAACCAACAGGAAATGGCAAACAAAAAGGTATCTTCATCATTGCTCGGAAACCTGAAGCCGCATGATTGAGTAAAAAAAGCCTCTCAAAATATTCTCAGAGAGGCTTTATTTCATTAGCGATCAATTACGACTAGTTGACTAATTTTGTAACCAGCTCAATATTCCCACGTGTGGCATTTGAATACGGACAAACCTGATGTGCATCCTCAATCAGTTTTTCAGCAATATCTGTCTCCATACCGTTCAATGCAACTTCCATATCGACTTTAATTGCAAAACCAACGCCCTTAGGGTTTTCACCAATACCAACAGTTGCAGTTACTTTCACATCTGTAGGTAAAGATAATTTCTGTTGTGCGGCTACAAATTTCAAAGCGCCGATATAGCATGCAGAATAACCTGCACCGAATAGTTGCTCCGGATTTGTGCCATCTGCGCCATCCCCACCAAGTTCCTTTGGTGTGCTTAAGTTTACAGATAAACGTCCGTCTTCTGAATTTGATTGCCCTTCACGACCACCCGTAGAAGACACAGTTGTAGTATAAATTGCTTTCATGATCTTATCCTTATTAAGTTTAGCTCCAATAATAGTTATCGCGATAACTATTATATTAAAAAAATAGTCGTTCGCTTAATATAGTTATTGCAATAATTAATTTTGCGCAAGCGTTTTTTGTTTCAAGTTTTCACGAAGCTCTGTAAGTTGGGTGCGAAGATCAATTAATTTATCAACAGAAATACCACAGGATTCGGCAACGCATTCACTTATAACTAAGATATCTTCACGAAGCTTCTGACCCTTTTCCGTTAAAAGGATATTGAGTTGCCGATCATCTTCTACACCGCGTTGACGGATTAAAATTTCTTCCGTTTCCATACGCTTAATAACAGGTGTGAGAGAGCCAGATTTTTGACCTAATTTATCTGCAATTTCTTTAAGGGTGATCCCATCTTTTTCAAATAAGATCAATAAGATCGTATATTGAGTATATGTTAAACCCAACTTATCCAGATGTTCTTTATAAAGCTGTGTCATCGCCAAAGATGTGGAATATAAAGCAAAACAAAGTTGGTTATCTAAAAGAATCTTATCGCTGTCTTTCATATTCTTGCATTGCTTTCTTAGACTAGTGTTTTCCACATCCAATCTTCTCAATATATGTGATTGGTAAATGAAAAGAAAGATATCTAACAATCAACTATCTGGTATCTTCAACGAAGACTCTAGCTACATAATCTAAATCGCATATTTTCGCTACTATCATCAAACCCTTGCCACACGAAAATTAACCTTTTCGGAAGTTCTCTAAGGACTTCTGCGAAAGAAAATCTCCAGATTGATTATCCGACAAGATCCAAACGTTCTCTGGTCGGAAGTTTTCCGAACTTATCCTGATAACATTTTGAGAAATGGGATCCAGAGTTAAATCCACATGCAAAAGCAATCTCAGTAATCGACAGGGAAGTCTGGGTCAGTAAACTTTTGGCCTTACCAAGTCGAAGATTTAAATAGTATCGAACAGGTGTTGTCCCTAGATATTTTTGGAACAACCGTTCCAGCTGCCGCATGCTAAGACCAACACGCATCGCAATTTCGGGACGCTCCAATACTTCTTCTATATTGCTTTCCATTTCCTGTACTGCCTTGATCACCTTAGGATGACTTCTTCTCAAACGCGTATGCAATGGAAGGCGTAATGATTCACCACCTTCTATAATACGTTCATGCATAAAATGTTTCGAAACAAGGTCAGCAAGTTCAGAACCATGACGCTGTTCTAACTCCTTCAACATCATATCAAGCGCTGCGGTACCTCCCCCGCATGTAAATCTCTTACGATCAAATGTGAATAAATTGGTTTCAACAATAATATTCGGGAATTGTTCGTAAAAACTATCCAAGTCTGTCCAATGTATCGTGCAACTATATCCTGCCAGCAAGCCTGCATGGGCCAGTATGTATGCACCAGTACTTAAAGCCCCAATATGCGCTCCATTGCGTTCCCAACGGCGCAACGAACTAAACAAAATATCATTTTTATATAGATGTGCATCCGTTCCAGAACAAACCACAACATTGGTCGGTCCCTCAACATCACCAATAACCATATCTGCTTGAATTAAAAGACCATTTGAAGCTCTCACGGGTTCTTCATTCGTACTAATAACGTCCCAACTATAGAGAGTCTTCCCAGCTTCTTGGTTGGCAAGGCGCAAAGATTCAACAAAAACACTGAAGGAGGTTATGCAAAAATCTGGTACCAGAACAATGGTGATGCGATCTGGCTCATGCGCGGCAACTTCTTTAAATATTGAAGACATAATAATAGATCTCCCTTCTATATTGTGTCTAATCCGTTATCATTTTTTGTTTA
>NZ_SMMC01000069.1 GCF_009711445.1 Curvivirga aplysinae
GATGATTCTTTTGTGAATTTTTAGACGGGATTTTACTTAATATAAAAAGAGTCAATGGAATCAAACATGAAGCTTGATTCCATCGCTAAACATTTATTTTAATTAAAATTTTATTCGGCTGCGGTTGCAACCTGAGATTCAATTTCTGCGATATATTTTTCAGCTTCTAGCGCAGCCATACACCCCATGCCTGCCGCTGTTACAGCCTGTCGATAAATCTTGTCTGTTACGTCACCAGCTGCATATACACCCGGAACTGTTGTGGATGCGGTGCCTGCTTCAACTAAGAGGTATCCATGATCATCCATAGGCAGTTTTCCTTTGAAAACTTCTGTTGCTGGGCTATGTCCGATCGCGATGAAAACACCATCGACAGTGAGTTCGCTCATGCTGCCGTCTTTGGTATTTTTAAGGCTTAAGCCTGTCACACCTTTGCCGTCTTCACCTAGAATCTCTTCCAGTGTGTTATTCCAAAGAATTTCAATCTTTGGATTCGCAAACAGACGATCTTGCAGGATCTTTTCAGCTGTTAATTGATCGCGACGATGGATCAGTGTAACTTTTTCTGCATGATTGGTCAGATAGATTGCTTCTTCAACAGCAGTATTACCGCCGCCAACAACTGCGACTTCTTTACCGCGATAAAAGAAACCATCACATGTGGCACATGCGCTAACACCAAAACCTTGGAAAGTTTGTTCTGATTCAAGTCCCAACCATTTTGCCTGCGCACCTGTGGAAATAATTATACTATCAGCTGTATAGACCGTACCACTGTCACCTGTGGCACGCATTGGGCGACTTTCAAAATCAACATCAACGATGATGTCATAAACCAGATCTGTGCCCACTTTTTCAGCTTGTTCACGCATCTGTTCCATCAACCAAGGACCTTGGATCACATCAGCAAAACCCGGATAGTTTTCAACTTCAGTTGTGATGGTTAATTGACCACCCGGTTGAAGACCTGCAACCAATCTAGGTTTCAGGTTTGCGCGCGCTGTGTAAATCGCAGCGGTATAACCAGCAGGGCCAGAACCGATAATTAAAACTTTAGAATGTTGGGTCTCAGACATTTTCGTAAACTTTCCGTTTCGCGTGTTTCCTCACGCAATTTGCTATTTCATTTGGGTCCTAAAGATAGGCACAGAAAAAGGAATCTCAAGAGGCTTTTTCGCAGAAAATAAAGCTTTTAGTGAATCCAGTAGTTTAAACCTGTTTCCTTAGGAAGATTTTTCATATGTTACAAAGCGATAGGCAGGATTATCACCTTCTGCTTCATGTGATTCTGTGAAAACTTCTTGCCAGTTAGCTTTATCAAATTCCGGGAAATATGCATCGCCATTCGGTGATAAAGCTACTTCGGTAATATAAAGTCGTGTCGCAGAGGGTAGGGCAGATGCGTATATTTGCGCGCCACCCACGATCATGATTTCCTCTAAGTTAAGCTCTGTCGCATATTTCTTCCCAAGCTGCACTGCGGTCTCAATATCCGCAACGACATCAACTTTTGGATCAGCTTTATAATCAAAATTTCTAGTGATCACGATATTTGGACGCCCCGGTAAGGGGCGGCCAATAGATTCATAAGTCTTTCGTCCCATGATGATGGGTTTGCCCATTGTTGTTTTTTTGAAATATTTCAAATCTTCGGACAGATGCCACGGTAAATCACCATCAACACCGATAACGCGGTTTTCACCTTGGGCGACAATCATCGAAATATGCACAGTTTGAACCCTTATCCTTTTATAAATTTCCTATCAATTAAGAGAAACCATCTTTCACGTAAACATAAAAATAGATTTTCAAATTTGACAATAAATGAAATTATACCTATATACAGCAAAAGACAGACATCTGATAAGATGTTGTTCGGATCGCATTTATTGTCAGGAGACCGATATGAAACTCATATTTAATCAGCTAACGGATATGGAGATTTATGGATGGGAAGCTTTTATCGGTGATTGGCTTTTTATTTTCTCTTTTGCTTTTTTAGCACTCGAATTTCTAAGATATGGTTTGAGAGAAAAAATGAGTTGGGGATTAATTGGCGATGTCTTTACAAATTACATCACGCTTGGTGCTTTTATCGGAATTAATTACCTGATAATTGGCGGATTTTATGTGGGGGTTTTCTTTTATGTATCCGAATATGCAATTTGGACAATTGAAACCAATTGGGCAACAGTTGCGATATGTATCATCTTGGCAGATATTATGTATTATTGGCAACATCGTTTTGCTCATCGTGTGAATGTTGCTTGGGCAACGCATACGGTGCATCATTCATCCCCGCATTTTAACATTTCTGTCGCGTATCGTTTTGGCCCATTGGATGGGGTGTTGCCATTACCGTTTTATATTCCTTTGGTGTTACTCGGCTTTAATCCTTTTGTTGTGTTTTTTGCCGAAATGTTTGTGCAGTTATATCAAACATTGTTGCACACGGAAGGTTTTGGAAAGTTCCCACGTATTATTGAAAAGGTCATGAATACACCGTCGCATCATCGTGTACATCATGGGTCCAACAATAAATATCTGGATAAGAATTACGGCGGTATCTTTATCATCTGGGATCGTATGTTTGGGACCTTCGCAGAAGAAAAAGAAGAGGTAGTTTATGGATTGGTGACACCGATTAAAAGAAATGATCCTTTTTCAGCGTTCTTTCATGGGTTTTATCGTTTGGGACAAAAGGTTTTCTATACCAAGGGTCTTTTCAATAAAATCGGTTGTTTGATTATGCCGCCGGGCTGGGAACCAGCTCATCAAAAACGTCAGATCAAGCAATAGATAAACAAAGGGTTATACATATGCCTTCATTCAAACAGACAGTCGCTGGTATTGCTGTTTCAACAGTGATCGTAATTGGTGGTGCATATATGGCATATGAGATGCCATCAATTTCGGAATATGTGGTGAGTTATGATAGCTCATCGTCAAATGCTGCGACAGTATCGGAAATAGTGAGAGAAACGCCAGAGTTTGGCGATGTAGCAACTAACCCAGTTAGTGGAAGCGATTTGAGTTTTACAATACATGGTATTGAGCGAAGTTACGGTAAGGTAATTGTAATGGTATATGGTGATGAAGATAGTTACCGTAATTATGATCCAAATGGATTGCTTGCTTATGAAGAGTTATCGATAAACAGCGGAACTGTGACTGTTTCCTTTGAGAATATTGGAGAAGGTCCTTTTGCGATCACTTTCTTTCAAGATGAAGATGGTAATGGTGATTTAACTTTACAGGGGGAATATCCAATCGAAGGTTACGGTGGTTCCGGTATGAAAACACCTTATTCTGAGCCTTCATTTGAAAAAGCTTCTGTTGGTCTAGGAAGTCATAATTTTAAAATGCATTATTTAAAATAAGGTCGTTTAGTGTTGTTGATAGAGTGTGACCTTCTGATGAATCGGATAAGATGCTGCCAGATTTGAATTGAGGATGAATTTATGAAGCAATATCTGGAACTGGCACAAGATGTCTTGGATAACGGCATTTTTAAAGGTGACCGCACGGGAACTGGGACCAAGTCTGTTTTTGGCCGTCAGCTACGCCATTGTTTGAAAGATGGTTTTCCGCTTCTGACTACAAAGAAATTGCATTTTAAAAGTATTGCCAATGAATTGATCTGGTTTCTGAATGGGGACACAAACACTAAATGGTTACGTGAAAATGGCGTGTCTATTTGGGATGAGTGGGCGACAGAGGCGGGTGAACTTGGTCCCGTATATGGCAAGCAATGGACCGCTTGGGAAACCAAGTCAGGTGAAACCATTAATCAGATCGACTATGTGGTGGATACCTTAAAAAATAATCCAAATAGTCGTCGTATCTTGTTCCACGGCTGGAATGTCGAATATCTGCCAGATGAAGGCGTTAGCCCACAAGATAACGCGGCAAATGGAAAAATGGCGTTACCACCATGTCATCTTTTATATCAGTTCTATGTGGCAGAAGGACATTTAAGTGCGCAACTTTATATCCGTTCCTCTGATGTTATGCTGGGGTTGCCCTACAATATCGCGTCACTTGCGTTATTGACACATATGTTGGCACAGCAGTGCGATTTGATCCCGCATGATATTGTGGTCAGTTTCGGCGATGCGCATATCTATAGTAATCATTTTGAACAAATTGAAACGCAGCTGCAACGTAGTCCAAAAGCATTGCCAGAGTTAAAGATTAATCGAAAACCTGATAGTATTTATGATTATCAATTCGAAGATTTTGAAATCGTTGGATACGACCCTGATGCTCATATCAGTGCGCCTGTAGCCATTTGATCCTTAATTCTAAATTCTACTAAATATCAACTGTGGGAGAATATCTTCTCTCCCACAGTTGGAAATTTAGGTGTTTAGCTGAAAACCTTATTCGCAGTCAAAACGATCAGCATTCATGACTTTGACCCATGCAGCTACGAAATCTTCAACAAATTTTTGCTGGTTATCATCTTGTGCGTATAGTTCTGCATAGGAACGCAAGATGGAATTGGAACCGAATATAAGATCAACACGGGACGCGGTCCATTTTACGGTACCATTTCTTCGATCACGGATTTCATAATTGCCATCTTTTGTTGGGTGCCAGCTGTAAGCCATATCTACCAAGTTCACAAAGAAATCATTGGTCAGTTGGCCTTCGCGATCTGTAAAGACACCATGTTTAGCATCTCCATGATTTGTGCCTAACACACGCATGCCGCCGATTAAGGCTGTCATTTCATGTGCATTCAAGCCCATTAATTGAGTCCGATCCAATAGCATCTCTTCAGCGCTTACGGCATAATTATCTTTTAACCAATTGCGATAGCCATCATGTAAGGGTTCAAGTACAGCAAATGAATCTTCATCTGTCATGTCCATAGTGGCATCACCGCGTCCCGGTGTGAATGGTACTGTGATGTTGTGGCCTGCAGCTTTTACAGACTGTTCAATACCGACATTCCCTGCCAGCACGATAATGTCTGCGATACTAGCCCCTGTTTGTGACGCAATGTCTTCTAATACGGGCAAGACGCGATCAAGACGTTCTGGTTCATTTCCGATCCAATGACGTTGTGGGGCTAGACGGATGCGGGCACCATTTGCACCTCCACGCATATCGGAACCACGAAATGTGCGGGCACTGTCCCAAGCGGTAGAAATTAACTCGTTGCTCTTTAAGCCACTAGAGATGATTTTCTCTTTCGCAGCCTCTATATCAAAATCAATGGGGCCTGCTGGTATAGTATCTTGCCAGATCAGGTTTTCTTCTGGAACGTCAGGACCGATATAGCGTGCTTTGGGTCCCATATCACGATGAGTTAGTTTGAACCAGGCACGGGCGAATATTTCAGAAAAATATTCTGGGTCTTGATAAAACTTCTCTGAGATTTTTCTGTATTCTGGGTCCTTGATTGTTGCCATATCGGCATCAGTCATCATCGGCATACATTTGATGGAAGGATCTTCTACATCAACAGGCATATCTTCTTCTTTGATATTGACGGGTTGCCATTGCCAAGCACCCGCAGGGCTTTTGGTTAGCTCCCAATCATATGAGAATAACATATGGAAATAGCCATTATCCCATTGAATTGGATTTGTCGTCCATGCGCCTTCAACACCACTTGAAACCGTATCACGACCAATGCCGCGATTGCCTTCATTCAGCCAACCAAGACCTTGGGTGTGGATGTCTGCAGCTTCCGGATCGGCGCCAACTTTATCAGCGTTGCCATTGCCATGTGCTTTACCTACGGTATGTCCGCCAGCTGTGAGGGCGACAGTTTCTTCATCATTCATCGCCATCCGCGCAAAGGTAATGCGCATGTCCTCGGCAGTTTTTAGGGGATCGGGTTTCCCTCCAACACCTTCAGGATTCACATAAATCAATCCCATTTGAACGGCTGCTAGTGGATTTTCCAGAGAATCGCGATCATCCTCTTTATATCTATCTGACTCTAACCATTCCTGTTCAGAGCCCCAGTAAATATCTTTTTCTGGATGCCAGATGTCTTCGCGGCCAAATCCGAACCCAAATGTTTTTAAACCCATGGATTCGTAAGCCATATTGCCTGCAAGGATCATCAAATCAGCCCAACTGATTTTATTTCCATATTTCTTTTTAATAGGCCAAAGCAAACGACGTGCTTTGTCTAAATTGACATTGTCTGGCCACGAATTTAACGGCGCAAATCGTTGATTACCTGTAACACCACCGCCGCGACCATCGGCTGATCTATATGTACCGGCGGAATGCCACGCCATACGGATCATAAGGCCTCCATAATGACCCCAATCTGCAGGCCACCATTCTTGGCTGTCTGTCATAAGTGCCTTTAAATCATCTTTTAATGCGTCAACATCTAATGACTTTACGGCTTCTCTGTAGTTGAAATCTGACCCCATAGGGTTAGTTTTGGAATCATGTTGATGAAGGATGTCTAGATTTAGGGCATTTGGCCACCAATCCGTATTGGATTTACTTGTGGATGTCATGCTGCCATGCATGAACGGGCATCCTGATGTCTTTTGATTATTACTCATAACGAACTTCTCTATCTTTAGTGAGATTAGCTTTATGCTCATACGCGATTAGACAGTTTTCCAATGATTGCGATCGTTTTGCTTTAATTGCGTGAGCACGTCTTATATTGAAAATATAATATGAGAATTTTAATCTATAAAATATTATAATTTGAATTTATCGATCTAAAAA
>NZ_SMMC01000027.1 GCF_009711445.1 Curvivirga aplysinae
AATTACTAAATAGTAATCTCCCCTATGGATTAAGTGGCGACCAAGCGGGATCAGAAGCATCCCCCGGGGTAATAACCTCACGTAAGTTGTTACCCGTCAAATCAATTGAATATAGGCGTGTCTTACCTTTATCCCCGCGATCCTGACGGAAAAACATCAAGACGCGACCATTTGGCGACCATGTAGGGCCCTCATCCAAAAAGGATTGTGACAATAAGCGCTCGCCGGAACCATCCGTACGCATAACACCAATATGAAACTTACCTTGTGTAAACTTAGTAAAAGCGATCAAATCCCCGCGAGGTGACCAAACCGGCGTTGAATAACTTCCCTTACCAAAACTAATCCGATGCGCATCAGAACCATCTGCTTTCATCACATAGATTTGAGGGCTACCACCGCGATCAGCATTATAAGTAATGTACTTACCGTCAGGGCTAAAAGAAGGAGAGGTTTCAATACCTTTCCCTCTTGTTAATCGCTTGGACTGACGCGTGCGTAAATCCATCAAGTAAATATCAGTATTACCATTCGCCGCATAACTCATCACAATACTATCCCCATCAGGAGAAAAGCGTGGCGCAAATGTCATGCCGGCGAAATCGCCTAGCATTTCTTGCCGTCCGGTTTGAATGTTGAATAAATATACGCGTGGGCGATCATTAAAATAGCTTAGGTAAGTAATTTCATGACGTTTGGGCGAGAAACGTGGGGTTAAAACCAAATCAACACCATCCGTCAGGAACATGTGATTTGCACCATCTTGATCCATAATAGCCAAGCGTTTCTTGCGTGAGGTTTTCTTACCACTTTCCGCAACATAAACAATTCTGGAATCAAAATAGCCGGATTCGCCAGTTAATTTTTCATAGATTTTATCAGCAATGAGATGAGCAACACGGCGCCAGTTACTTTGTTCTGTATTGAAAGCCAATCCTGCAAGACGTTCTTCGGCAAATACATCCCACAGATAATATTTAACCTTCATCATACCGTCTGGTTCAAGCTCAATACCACCTGTCATTAAAACTTGTGCATTGATAACACGCCAGTCAGAATAACGAGGACGTACACCAGCAGAGTCGATCTTCTGAATAAATGCTTTTGAGTCTATGGTTCGAAAGATACCGGAACGGTTCAAATCATTCGAAATCACCTCAGACATATCACGTCCGATTTGGTGTTCAGGAGCCAATTCACCAATGAAGTTCGTAATGGCAATCGGCAATGGATCAACATTCCCTTGCGTAATATCAATATTGACTTCCGCACGGGCCATATTAGACACCATCAGCAAGCCAGAAATCATCACGATCAAATGCCGTGTTTTCACAAACATTGATTTCATAGACATCGATTTCTTTCCCATCTCATTTATTCACGTTTTATTTTTATACCAGAATCACTGGATGCCCGTTCATATAAGGCAAATGTGGCATTTTCCTGACATATTCGAATTTCTTTACCTTTTTTATCCAAACATCTGTTTCGGATCAAAGGTGAAGTTAATAATATTCCACACATCATACTTGTCTGCAGGAAGACGAAGTGGACTACATTTATATACAGCCGCTTGCGCACTTCGTTCTGCTGCCCCTTGGAATGGATTGCCTCCGCTACCTTTAATCACTTCCACCGTACGAACAGTTCGGTCAGGATTCATAGTAACACGAAGTTTTACAATCAGATCTTCTGCATTTCTAGCACCAGGCTGAATAGACCAACAATTTGCGATCTGACGCTTAACGGCATCCAATTCACTACTAGACAATAATTCACTTGCGTCACGAACTTGACGGCGTGGCGTTTGGCTACTCGCTTTTGGTTTTTGCGCATTCTTAAGAATATCCGCCAACGCTAGTTCTTTCTTATCTTCTTTTTTCTCTTCCGGTTCAGGCTTTGGCTTAGGCGTGTCTTCAAGCTTTTGGACTGTTTTTAAAACAGAAGCCAAATCATTTTTGGGCTTTTCCGGTTTCTTAGCTTGTTGCGGCTCCTGTGGTTTTGCCGATGGGCGCGGCTGCTTTACGACAGGCGCGGTTTTTGGTTTCGGCTCCGGCTTTTTAGGCTCTGGCTTTTTCACTTCCTCAGGAACAGGTTCAGCTTCCGGTTCAGGT
>NZ_SMMC01000204.1 GCF_009711445.1 Curvivirga aplysinae
TTAATTTTCTCCACAAAAATCCTATATAATAGATCGTAAAATTAAAAAGGATTTAAGATATGAGAGAAGTCAAAGAAATCATTCAAGGTCTTCCTGCGTCAGATGGCGATGGTGTAAAATTAACGCGCGTAATCGGCACACCTAAACTTGATATGTTAGATCCATTTTTGATGCTGGATGCTTTTGGATCAGATAGTCCCCAAGATTACTTGGGAGGTTTTCCTGCACATCCACATCGTGGGTTTGAGACCGTCACCTATATTTTAAATGGGCGTATGCGTCACAAGGACAATGCCGGTCATGAAGGTGTTATCGAAGAAGGTGATGTACAATGGATGTCAGCAGGTCGCGGCATTATACATTCCGAGATGCCTGAACAAGAACAAGGTTTGTTAAAAGGATTTCAATTATGGATCAACCTTCCTGCTACTCAAAAGATGTCTGAACCACGTTATCAAGAATATGTTTCAAAGGATCTACCTATTGAAGCCAATAAAGCTGGAAGTCGTATCAAAGTAATTGCCGGTAAAACTGATAAAAACACAAAAGGACCGATTGAGGCAGAAGCGACTGCGCCGATATATTTCGACATCAATCTCAAAGCAGGTGATAACTTCACACAATCGATTCCAAAAGGTCATAACTCAGCCCTTTATAATATTGAAGGCGATTTATATGTAGGTGCTAGAGAAACCTTGGTGGGCCAAGATCAACTCGCCATTTTAGAAGACGGTGACACAGTCTCCATTAAAACAATGGGACAAGATGCTCGGTTCCTGTTATTGGCAGGAAAGCCTTTAAATGAACCCGTGGCTCGGGGTGGTCCATTTGTTATGAATACAAAGGCAGAAATCCTTCAAGCCTTTCAGGATTACAACGATGGAAAGTTTTAAACCTCCCATTTTTCTTTCCTATTTGCCTTTTTCAACAAAACCCACTAGATAAAGCCCACGCAGATGGTCGGATGATCGCGGTCTTGCAAGGGAAACCAGCTTGACTGAGGAAAGTCCGGGCTCCACGGAAACACGGTGCCGGATAACGTCCGGCGAGGGTGACCTTAGGGAAAGTGCCACAGAAAAGAAACCGCCTAATCACGGTTAGGTAAGGGTGAAAGGGTGCGGTAAGAGCGCACCGCTGACTTGGTAACAAGTCGGGCATGGTAAACCCCACCGGGAGCAAAACCGAATAGGAACAGTCGCAAGTTCGGCTTGCAGGTGAGTTTTCGCATCACTGTTCGGGTAGGTTGCACCGAGGTGTCTGGCAACAGGCATCCCAGATGAATGATCATCCCCGCAGATAGTTATATCTGGAGAGGACAGAACCCGGCTTACAGACCATCTGCGTATTTCTTATCAAATATATATAGTCACATAAATGTTAACAGGCTTTATTCGTATTCTTATGCCCCCTCCTCCATATTAAACGTCGAGAGGAGCAGGCCAATGCGAAGTATCATTACCTTATTCTTAATATGTTTAGGTGTTATCGCTTCATTTGATGTGGTTGGTGCCGAGAAAGATTGGCGCAATAGCTGGCCAAAAACAGATTTCAGCAAAACAAATATTGACCTTTCCGAAATCTTATCGGGCGGCCCTTCCAAAGACGGTATCCCACCTATCGACAATCCAATCTTTATTCAAGCATCACAAAATCAAATGATCGAACCGAATGAGCCTGTCATCAGCGTCATTCATAATGGTATTGCCAAGGCATATCCTTTGCGCATTATGATGTGGCATGAAATTGTGAATGACGAAATCGATAACCTTCCAATTGCAGTTACTTTCTGCCCTTTATGCAATGCCTCTATCGTTTATGACCGTCGTTTAAAGAATGAGATATATACTTTTGGAACAACCGGGAAACTACGTCATTCAGATCTCATTATGTGGGATCGTCAGACTGAAAGTTGGTGGCAACAATTTTCCGGTGAAGCAATTGTCGGAGAACTCACAGGTAACGACCTAACCGTTATCCCTTCCAGATTAGAAAGCTTTGAAAAGTTCTTGGCAAGAACTGATGAAAACGCCTTGCTTCTTATTCCGAATGATCAAAATATGCGCCCTTATGGTAGCAACCCCTATAGCAGATATGATGGTGGATACCCCTTCTTATATAAAGGCGACTTACCCAAGAATATTAAGCCGTTGGAGCGAGTTGTTTCTTTATCTGATCGCAAACAGGCTTGGAGTTTTAGTTTTCTTAAAAAACATGGTCAGATTATAACTGATGAAAACATTGAAATTACTTGGGAAGCTGGTCAAGTGTCCGCCTTAGACACGGAATGGATTCCAAATGGGAAAGATGTAGGAAATATTATTGTGCGTCAGGATGGGAAAGATATTCCCTATTTTGTAGAATTTGCTTTTGCCTTCTATGCATTTCATCCAGAAGCCCCAATCCATAACATAGAAAAATCTATTATTAATCAATGAGTAAATTCTAAGGAACCCGTCGGCTTTCTTTAAATAGAACTCTGACGGGCTCAGATACACTCATAGATCATTTTACATCAGCTCTTCGGCTGCCTTCTCAATAGCGGGCAAGTTTGCCCAGTTACCGCCAGTTGCCATCAGACAAGTCCAGCCATCAGGACGAGTTAGCATCACTGTCCAACTGCCTGTGCTTTTGGAAACAAACAACTCTACCAAGGACCCATTACCAGCCAAACCATAGCCAGACCGGATCTCTTCATAGCCATCTTCAAGTTGTTGTACGATTTTTTCATGTGGACCACACACGCCTGCTGCGGAAGCAGAAAAACTGCCAAGCCCTATGGCCAGAGCAACCAAAGTGGGTGCGATCATATTGATTAGATATCTCATATCATCCTCCTTTGTTAGAGTGCCCCAATTCAATGTGACGACATGAATGCCTAATCTTGGAAGTAGCTCTTCCTTATGGTCTAAATTTTAGATCGTTTTGACAAAACGTCTTCTAACCAATCTTCTATCAAAACACCGAGTCTTTGCGACCAATATCTCCTTTTACGATATAATTCGCGGTTCAGTTCTAAAATAAGCTTAGACTTTCTTCGCCACTATTTAGATTACTAATATAAGAATAAATAGATAAAATTTCAACTAAATCTTGCTCAAATCTCAGTAACAACGCCGTTATCCTAATTTTAATTCAACAATACCAACTTATTACACCTATTACTTACTAAAATTCACCAATCAATAACTGCCATAAAACCATCATATCTTTTTGATTGATCTCTCAATTGGGGCAGATTACTTCTATAAAAAGAAATCGAATTCATCGAGAATCCCTAAAACCAAGACGGAAATTTTACGCTTTCTAATGCCTGATAAACCTCAAAACCATAGTGTCGTTATTGGTCTAAATGCCGTAATCATTGCTTGGGATGACCCGGTTCCGCGCTTTTTAGTGCGCAACAAACATAAAAATATTAACGAACTTCCTTTTGATGTCTTTCAGCCACTTTCCTATCGCACACTAGAGGAGAATGTCCATGCGCTAGTAGATGATCAAGCAAAACTTGAACTTGGCTATATTGAACAGCTTTATACATTCGGAAACCGGGGCCGTGATCCACAAGAAGAAAAAGGCGGCCCTCGTTTCGTAAGTATTGGTTATCTTGCTCTCCTACTCGGTAAAGCTATCGAAGAATCCAATGCTTTTTCCGAAACCAACCTCTGGAAAGATATTTATGCCTTCTTCCCTTGGGAGGATTGGCGCGAAGGACAACCAGCAATCCTTACTCAGATTAATGAATCATTAGAGGATTGGGCAGCTCATGCAACGAATGACCACGATAAACAAGAAAAACGTGCACGTATTCAAAAGTTATTTGGCAAAACGACCAAAGAGTGGAATGAAGAACTTGTTCTAGAACGCTATGAACTTCTCTATGAAGCAGATCTGATTGTCGAATCTTTGCGTGACAAAAACCAAGAACTTCCCTTCCCAACTGGCATCCCAATGGAATATGACCATCGCCGAATTTTAGCTACTGGCATAGGGCGCCTAAGGTCAAAGATCAAGTATCGTCCAGTTGTATTTGAATTGATGCCATCAAGCTTTACTCTATTGCAGTTACAGCATTTAGTTGAAGCCCTATCTGGTATAAAGCTTCATAAACAAAACTTCCGACGCCTTTTGGAACGTACAGGCATGGTGGAGCCCACAGGCGAGGTTTCCGAACAAACAGGTGGCCGTCCTGCTCAATTATACCGTTTCCGTGCCGAAGTTATGGCTGAACGCCAAGATCCAAATATCACTCTGCCATCCTTATCTAACAGCTAGTCTCTCCCTAATGGAAACAATCATTATTTTAATGTATTCCTAAGAACGCTAGACTTATACTCAAAAGTAGTTTAAGTAAGCTTTCAACAGCGTCATATTTTTTTGACAAACTAATACTCTTACTGAGTATAAAATATACTCAAATTGAGCAAATAAAGGAATAAAACCATGCTTGATCAGGTAGGCACCCCAGAACTGGATCTGGAACTCAGCAATATTCGTGAACGTGTTAAATCTGTTATCAATGATGATGAATGGGATTTTTATAAATCAGATATCGAAGATGTTCTTCGTCTCAAAAAAGAGAAGAATGCGATTATCCTTGGTCATAACTATATGACGCCAGATATCTTTCATTGTGTGTCCGATATTACTGGTGACTCCCTCGCATTAGCAAAACGTGCCATGGATGTGGATGCGGATATCATTGTTGTTGCGGGTGTACATTTTATGGCAGAGACAGCCAAATTGATGAATCCTGAAAAAACGGTTCTTATTTCTGATCCCACAGCAGGATGTAGCTTGGCAGAATCCATCACTGCAGACGATATCCGTAAAATGCGTGCGCTTCATCCCGGCGTTCCTGTGGTCACCTATGTAAACACAACCGTCGAAGTCAAAGCAGAATCTGATATTTGCTGCACCTCTGCCAATGCCAAGCAAATCGTTGAATCTCTTGGTGTCGAGAAAGTTATGCTCTTCCCCGATGAGTTCTTAGCGCAAAATGTTGCGGAACAAACAGATGTGGAAATCATCACTTTCCCGGGCCGTTGTGAAGTACATGAACGTTTTACCGGACAACAAATAAAGTTATTAAAAAAGGCACATCCTGACGCAACCGTTCTTGCCCATCCTGAATGCCCACCAGAAGTTCTACATGAATCTGATTATGCGGGTTCCACAGCAGATATGAGCCGTTTTGTAGAAGAACAAAAACCAAAAGAAGTTGCCCTTATCACCGAATGTTCTATGAGTGCGAATTTGGTAGCGGAACATCCTGAAACCAATTTCATCCGCAGCTGCAATCTATGCCCACATATGCAAAAAATCACCATGGAAAATATCGCAACGGCATTACGCGATATGACTACAGAAATCACCATCGATCCTGCATTGGCTGCGAAAGCACGCCAAGCAGTTGAACGTATGATTGCAGTTCCACTGAATAAGTAAGATATAATCGATGACAGATTTAATTCCCCTTCCCCAACATATTATTAATGATGCGGTCAAGGCATCTATTGCCGAAGATTTCGGGCGGGCTGGTGATATTACAAGCGATAGTATTATCCCTGCAGATATGAGAACCAAGGTGGCGCTGAGAGCACGTATAGATGGTTGCATTGCAGGAACCGATTTTGCCAAGGCTGCTTTCACCTTCTTGGACCGTGATGCCAAAATCACTGTTCATCTACCGGATGGTAGCGAGGTCAAAGCAGGAGATACGATCCTGACAATAGAAGGAAATGCACGTGCAGTTTTAGGGGCTGAGCGGGTTGCTCTCAATTTCATGGGGCGGATGTCCGGGATCGCCTCCGTCACCAGAGAGATCGTCAATAGTGTCAAAGACACCAAGGCACGGATCACCTGCACCCGTAAGACTACTCCGGGATTGCGTGCGATTGAAAAATACGCCGTTCGCGCAGGTGGCGGCTTTAATCATCGTTTCGGGTTAGATGATGCTATCCTGATTAAAGACAATCATATCGCCGTTATAGGTGGTGTTAAACAAGCGATACATCGTGCAAAATCACATACAGGTCATATGGTTAAAATCGAAGTCGAAGTGGATACCCTTGAACAATTGAACGAAGCACTTGAAGCAGGTGCAGATGTCATCTTGCTAGATAACATGACGCCGGAAATGCTGACCAAGGCTGTAAAGATGATTGATGGCAAAGCGGTTGCCGAAGCTTCCGGCGGCGTTACAGCCAAAACCGCCCCATCAATTGCCGCAACAGGCGTTGATGTGATCTCCATAGGCTGGTTGACCCACTCTGCACCCAATATGGATTTAGGATTAGATACCCTCTAAACTAAAAAGGCAGCAAGTTGGTTTGCTGCCTTTTCTTTTCTAGCTTTTGTAAACACTATTCCATAGATTTTACGATATCCTCCACCACATGCTTGGCATCACCAAAAAGCATCATGGTATTATCACGGAAAAATAGTTCATTCTGTACCCCCGCATAACCGGACGCCATGGATCGTTTAATAAACAATACCTGTCCCGCTTTTTCCACATCAAGAATAGGCATCCCGAAGATCGGGCTAGCTGGATCTGTTTTCGCAGCTGGATTGGTGACATCATTGGCCCCAATCACAAAGGCAATATCCGTTTGGGCGAAATCACGATTGATTTCTTCCAATTCCAAGACATCGTCATAAGGGACATTGGCTTCCGCCAATAATACATTCATATGACCCGGCATACGACCTGCAACAGGATGAATGGCGTAACGAACCTTGACGCCCGCTTCTTTCAATAAATCACCCATTTCACGTAAGGCATGTTGAGCTTGGGCCACCGCCATACCATAGCCCGGCACGATAATCACAGAAGATGCATTTTCCATCAAGAAAGCTGCATCATCTGCACTACCTGCCTTCACAGGGCGGTCATCTTCACCACCAGCACCTGCCGCGGGACCAGCGCCTGCATCCGCACCAAAGCCACCTAGAATAACATTGATAATAGAACGGTTCATCCCCTTACACATAATGTAACTTAGGATCGCACCGGATGCGCCAACCAGCGCCCCTGTGATGATCAAAGCCGTATTGGCTAATGTGAAACCGATACCGCAAGCCGCCCAACCTGAATAGGAATTCAACATGGACACGACTACAGGCATATCAGCCCCACCGATTGGAATGATCAACAAGAAACCAATGGCCAAAGATAAAAGAACAATCGCCCAGAACAAGGTCGCAGACTGATCCACACACATCCAGATCACCAGCAGAACCAGAAGCCCACCAAGAGCCGCATTTAACATATGTTGTCCGGCAAATGTTACAGGTGCGGATCGGAAAATGCCTTGTAACTTACCAAAGGCCACAATCGACCCCGTAAATGTAATCGCACCGATTGCAGTGCCTAAACTCATCTCAATCAAGCTGGCCGCACCAATATTGCCCGCCTCACCGATACCATAAGCTTCAGGTGCATAGAATGCAGCCCCCGCTACAAAGACAGCAGCTAAACCAACCAAACTATGGAAAGCAGCAACCAATTGCGGCAAAGCTGTCATTTGAATTTTTAAAGCAATCCCTGTACCGATGGCACCACCGATAAGGATACCTGCAATGATGAGTTCATAAGATAATACATTCGGCATTGCCAAGGTGGTCACAATCGCAATCACCATACCTGCGATGCCAAACATATTTCCCCGACGCGCTGTGTCAGGCGAAGAAAGCCCACGTAAGGACATAATGAAACAAACTGCCGCAATCAAATAGGCAAAAGCTGATAAATTTTCCATGATCTTATCTCCCTTCCCTATTTATGCTTTTTTCTGTTTCTTTTTGAACATGGACAACATCCTGTTCGTCACGACAAAGCCGCCAAAGATATTGATACTGGCAAGCACCACCGCAATAAAGCCAAATATCTTGGACAGGTTCATATCACTAGGTCCCGCCGCGATAAGCGCCCCGACAATGATCACAGAAGAAATCGCATTCGTGACCCCCATCAACGGCGAATGCAAAGCTGGTGTCACAGACCACACCACGTAATAGCCTACGAAGCAGGCCAATACGAATGCAGTGAATAAGAAGACAAATGGTGTTGTACCTGTGGCCTCTGCAACTGATGCCACAGCAGGTGCAGCTTCAACCGCATTTGACCCAATAGTGTCAGCAAGTTGTTGAGCTTGCGATGCTAACTCATTTGCCTGATCGATAATTTGTTGCTTATCCATCGTCTTAACCCTCCTTGCTTTCTACTTTTTTCACCGATGCCTTTTTCGCAGACGCTTTCTTCACGGCAGATTTCTTAGCGCTACTCTTTTTCGCGCTCGCCTTTTTAGACGCTGCTTTCTTGGTCGCAGTTTTCTTTGCAGCCTTTTTCGCCGTCGCCTTTTTCGCCGATACCTTCTTAGGCAATGCTGCAGCTATAAGGCCTTCCAGAACTTCACCACCGCTGCAAACTAACGTACCTTTGATAATCTCATCTTCACGATCCACCGTGAATTTCCCTTCTCCGGCACTCAACATCGGTGTTAAGAAATTCAATAGATTTTTGGCATAAAGCAGACTGGTACTTTCTGCGACGCGCGATGGCATATTGGCATGTCCGATAATAGAAACGCCATGCGCCTCAACAACCTTTCCAAACTCACTCAGCGGGCAGTTACCACCTGCCTCCACAGCAAGGTCGACGATGACCGATCCAGCTTTCATAGATTTGACCATATCTTCATTGACCAGAACTGGTGCCGGACGGCCCGGGATAAGTGCAGTCGCAATCACGATATCCTGTTTGGCAATTGTTTCTGCCACAAGTGCAGCTTGCTTTGCCTTATATTCATCAGACATCTCTTTGGCATATCCGCCATCTGTTTGGGCCTGTAGGAATTCATCATCTTTCACTGCGACAAATTCAGCGCCAAGGCTATGAACTTGTTCTTCGGTCGCCGGACGCACATCAGTGGCACTGACCACCGCGCCTAATCGACGTGCTGTCGCGATAGCTTGAAGCCCAGCTACGCCTACGCCCATGACAAAAACTTTTGCCGGCGGCACTGTGCCCGCCGCGGTCATCATCATCGGCATTGCGCGACCATAATGTTCCTGTGCATCAAGGACAGCTTTATATCCTGCAATATTGGCTTGGGAAGACAAAACATCCATACTTTGGGCACGGCTAATCCGAGGAACCAATTCCATGGCAAATGCCTGAACGCCTTGTTTACTTAGAGCCTGAATTAAGTCTGACCGTGTTAACGCGTTTAGAATACAGATAAGGCTTTGCCCTTGGTTTAGTAACTTTAACTCATCTGTGCCTTCGTCCGCCATCATTGGGGCTTGGACTTTTAAAACAATATCTGCCCCTTTGGTTGTGCTTGATGCATCTTTGGCGATGCTTGCACCTGCATCTTTAAACACTTGATCAGATATTTTTGCGCCTTCACCAGCGCCTGTTTCTATGATTACATTTGCCCCCATCTGCACAAGTTTTTTGACAGATTCAGGCGAAGCCGCGACACGCTTTTCATGAGCGCGCCGTTCTTTCAACACGGCGATTTTCATCTTACTTCCCTTACTCAACTATTATTTCTTAAGTTATTCTTATCATTCAAAACACATCGTAGCCTAACAATGTATATCGTGTCTTTCTAATTTTGCATTTAAACGAATTTTTTTGAGCCTTCACATATTATGAAAAAGAAAATTCACCCCAAATATAATCAAAGAATCATGACATATACATGACTGTCATACATCTGCTCACATGATTGCATAACAAATAGAAAGAACAACGATGAAATGCCTGTTGGTTACGACCCATCCTTTAACGAATAGTCTATGCAAACATTTATCATCCCATGTTGCAGATAAACTTCAAAGCCAAGGACATGAAGTCACCATCGAAGATTTGTATGAACAAAATTTCCAACCCGCCCTTACTGCAGATGAAAGACGATCTTTCTATGACGATCCATATAACTCTTCGACGGTATCAGATGAAGTCGAAAGATTACTTGAAGCCGAACTTCTAGTGCTCGTTTTTCCAACATGGTGGTTTTCATTTCCCGCCATGTTAAAAGGTTGGTTTGATCGCGTTTGGGGGCCAGGTATTGCCTATGATCATGCAAGTGACTTAGGCCCCATCAGCCCAAGACTTAAAAAATTAAAAGAAGTCGTCGTTGTTACGACTTTAGGTTCCCCATGGTGGGTAGACCGTCTGGTTATGCGCCAACCCGTCAAAAAGATACTTAAGCATGGCTTGCTTGGTGCCTGCACAGAAAACTGTCGATTACAATTTCTGTCACTATATGAAAGCGAAAATCTCAATGAAGGAAAATTAGATGCCTTCAAAACCAAAATTAATAAAGCTTTTCAGAACTTAAAAGAAAAGAGCGACTATGATAGTCGCTCCTTATAAAGTCCTAGCTACTCCATAGCTTCCAGTTGATCAATAAAGTTACTCAGCATGGAAAGACCTTTTTTCCAGAATTCTGGATCAGAGGCATCCAGACCAAATGGTGCTAGAAGCTCTTTGTGACGCAAACTTCCACCTGCACGCAACATGTCTAGATATTTTTCTGCAAAACCGCTCTCTGCTTGCTCATAAAGTGCATATAGGCTGTTCACTAAGCAATCCCCAAATGCATAGGCATAAACATAAAATGGCGAATGGATGAAATGCGGAATATAAGCCCAATAATTTCTATAAGCTTCACCAAAGATAAAGGCGTCTCCTAAGCTTTCTTCCGATACTGCCATCCAGATGTCACAGATTTCTTCGGCGGAGAGTTCGCCATTCTTCCGAGCATCATGTACGCGTTGTTCAAAATCAAAGAAAGCAATTTGGCGCACCACTGTGTTCAGCATGTCTTCTACTTTAGACGCCAACATGGCTTTTTTCAGCTTTGGATCATCTTCATTGGCAAGCATGGATTGGAAAGTTAACATTTCCCCAAACACAGATGCGGTTTCCGCCAATGTTAAAGGCGTGTCCGCCATTAAATGCCCCTGTCCACCCGCTAAAACCTGATGCACACCATGACCAAGTTCATGGGCCAAGGTCATAACATCGCGTGTTTTACCTTGATAATTCACTAAAAGATATGGATGCGCAGATGGCACCGTTGGATGGGCAAATGCACCGGGCGCTTTGCCAGCGCGCACCTCTGCATCAATCCAGTTTTTATCAAAGAAAACCTGACCAATATCCGCAAGGTCATCTGAAAAACGGCCATAGGCTTGAAGGACCGTATCACGCGCCTCTGTCCATGGGATTTCACGATCATCTTCTTCGGGCAATGGTGCCATGCGATCCCAGAAGTTTAGTTTATCAACGCCTAACCATTTGGCTTTTAATTTGTAATAACGATGAGAAAGAGACGGATAGGATTCTTTAACAGCCGCCACTAATGCATCGACAACTTCGTCTTCTACATAGTTGGACAAATTGCGACTGGATACAGGGCGTTCAAATCCGCGCCATTCATCTTCCATTGCTTTGTCTTTTGCCAAAGTATTCGTGATATGGCTAAACAGACTGATATTATTGCCAAATACAGTACCTAAAGACTCCGCGGCTTCTTTGCGTATCTCTTCGCGCGGGTCACTCATCTTATGTAGGATTTCCGCATTGGTGACTTCTTCACCTTGAAAGGGAAATTTCAAACTCGCCAATGTTTCATCAAAAAGGCGTACCCAAGCGGAACGGCCCGTTAAGGATTTTTCATGCAAAATACGTTCTTGATCTTCTGGTAATTGATGTTCGCGAAAAGCACGCACATCACGAAGCCATGGCTGATAATGAGAAAGTTTTTCACTATCCGAAATAGATTTTCCCAAGGCCTCTTCTTCAATCAAGTTCAATTCCAGCGAAAAGAATAAAACAATCGTGGAAATAGCTGTAATACGTTCCTGTGCGTCCTGGAAAAAACGGGTCACATCCGCATCCCCCATATCACCCGCATAAACCAAATATGCATAGCTCATAAGGCGTGACAGTTTTTCATCCAGCTCTTCATAGGCCACGATAGCCGTTGCCAAAGCATCACCATCTAAATCCGCAATTTTGCCACGATATTCTTGCGCAAAAGATTCCGCTAAAATCTGGGATTTTTCCATATCATCTTTAAAAACATTTGAATCCGGTGCCGGATATAAATCTGTTAAATCCCAGTTCGGCAAATCCATTGCAACGTCAGCCATTGACATTTTTCCTTTCAGACAGGCTTTAAATTTATTTCTACCTTCCATATGTAGTGATTCAACAAATCAACGTCCAGTGACTTTTTCCAACTTCTTTTCCAAATTAAGGGCTGAAAATAGGGAATTATTGGGATTGATAGGCAGCTTGCGAAAAAGCTATACTGCTGCAAAAGCATGATAATAAATCAAGAACCACAATAGGGATTACAAACGTGAAAGACCTCACCGCCGCCAAGCAATATGACGACGCCTTAAACCTGCCTTCCTTATTTTTCGATAAAGCCGACGAAATGGCAGATACACCGTTCCTTTGGTCAAAGAATAACGCAAAACGTATCTGGGAAAGTATGAGTTGGCCGCAAGTTGCGCGTGATGTGCAAAACCTCGCTAAAGGTCTGGAAGCACAGGGAGTTAAAGCGGGTGATCGCGTTCTACTTTTGTCAGAAAATCGTCCGGAATGGTTAATTGCCGATATCGCTATTATGTGCCTTGGGGCAATTACAGTTCCCTCTTATACAACGAATACAACAGAAAATCATTTACATGTGATTAATGATAGTGGTGCCAAGGTTGCTATCGTTTCTACTGATGCTTTATTGCAAAAATTTGTACCTGCGGCAGCTGCGTCTGAATGCAACATGATTATAAGCATTGAAAAACCAAGCAAAAAGCCAGCCCAAGGATTGCAGGTTAAAAACTGGCAGGCTGTCCTCAGTGAAGGGCGGAAAATTGACTCTGATATCCGTGAACGCGCAAAAAACCTAAAACGTTCTGACACATGCTGTATCATTTATACTTCCGGCACAGGCGGTGTACCAGCTGGTGTAATGCTGTCTCACGGCGCGATTATTTGTAACTGTAAAGGGGCACATGATGCCTTAGCAGAACTACCAAATTTTGGGAAAGAACAAGAAGTTTTCTTAAGCTTCCTGCCTCTTAGTCATTCCTATGAACATACGGCTGGTCAATTTTTCCCAGTTGGGGCTGGTGCGCAAATTTACTATGCCGAAGGTATCGATAAACTATTGAATAACCTAGCGGAAGTACAACCAACAATCATGACTGCTGTACCACGTTTATATGAGAATATCCGTGGTAAAGTTCTACGTAATGCAGAGAAAACAGGCGGCTTAAAAGAAAAGCTATTGATGAACGCTTTGGAACTTGGCGCGCGTCACTATGAAGCCCCAAAATCAATGAGCCTTGGCCAGAAACTATTTAATATCTTGCTGGACAAACTGGTTCGCAAAAAAGTGCAAGCACGCTTTGGAGGACGTTTAAAAGCCTTTGTATCCGGTGGTGCGCCTTTGAATTATGATGTAGGCCTCTTCTTTATTGCACTTGGCTTACGTGTGTTACAAGGGTATGGACAAACTGAAACCGCACCTGTGGTTAGCGTGAACCGCCCTGTTAAAAACAAACTTCGTACAGTCGGTCCTGCCCTGGTCGATGTAGATATTAAAATCGCTGAAGATGGTGAAATCTTGATTGGTGGTGAACTTTGCATGAATGGTTACTGGAACAACCCAGAAAAAACCGCCAGCGCAATGAAAAATGGCTGGGTTCATACAGGGGATATAGGAAGGCTAGATGAAGATGGCTATCTGATGATTACAGATCGTAAGAAGGATATCATTGTCAATTCAGGTGGTGACAACCTTTCCCCTCAACGTGTTGAAGGCATTATCTGTTTAGAAAATGAAATCGCACAATGTATGGTATATGGCGATCGCCGCCCGCATCTGGTAGCAACAATAGTTCCAGATTTTGAAGCTTTATCCGAAAAAGGTATTGATACAAATGATGATGAAGCGGTTAACAATGCCATCAAAGCCGCAATCACGAGAGCCAATAATGAGCTTTCTGTGATCGAAAAGGTGCGTAAATTTATATTGATCAAAGAAGCATTCAGCGTTGAAAACGCAATGATGACACCTTCCATGAAAATACGTAGACATGTCATTGTTGAAAATTACGGTGAAGAATTGGAAGCACTCTATTCTTAACGCGCAAATCTCTTTTGCGTAACTAAACGAGGAAAAAATGAATACACGAGTTAAATGGGTTGAAGGACAACGTTTCGTCGGCAGTGCCGATAGTGGTCATTCTATTGTAATTGATGCATCTGATGACACTACAGCACATGGCAAAACAGCCCTAAGCCCTATGCAATTAATCTTGATGGGTGTGGGGGGCTGTTCCGGTATTGATGTATTACATATCTTACAACGCGGTCGTGAGAATGTTACAGATTGTGTGGTCGAAGTAGATGGCACACGTGCTGATACAGACCCAAAAGTGTTTACCGATATACATATGACTTACATTGTCACTGGTAAAAATCTGGACCCAGCAAAAGTGGATCGTGCCGTGAAGCTTTCTGGTGAAAAATATTGTTCAGCTAGTGTGATGCTTGGACAAGTTGCTAACATCACCAAAGAAATTAAGATCATCGAAGCAGAATAAATATAAAAAGGCCGGAAATTTCTTCCGGCCTTTTCTTTAGATCATATGGTATCAAGCTTTGTTTATTCGATACCGTAAAATTCTTTATACCAATTCACAAAATTAGGTATACCGACAGAAATCGGCGTCGTTGGTTCATATCCAAAATCATTACGCATTGGATCAATATCTGCAAATGATTCAGTCACATCACCAGGCTGCATCGGTTGGAAATCACAATTTGCTTTTCGACCTGTAGCTTCTTCTAAAATACCAATCATGTCCATTAGCTGTTCAGGTTTGTTGTTACCGATGTTGTAAACCCGTGCCGGTGCCTGCTCACTATTATCTTCAGGTGGATTATCCAAACAATTAATAACACCGGTGACGATATCATCCACATAGGTAAAATCACGTTTCATTTCACCATTATTAAATACAGGGATAGACTCCCCGTTAAACATTTTTTTAGTGAAAATCCAAGCTGCCATATCTGGACGCCCCCATGGACCGTATACGGTAAAGAAGCGCAAGCCCGTCATCGGAATTCTGAAGAGATGCGCATATGTATGGCTCATCAATTCGTCAGATTTCTTTGTCGCTGCATACAGAGAGATTGGTGTCTCAGTTAAATCATCTGTAGAAGATGGTTTTTTCTTGTTGCCGCCATATACACTTGAGGAAGATGCATAAACCATATGTTTTATGCCACCTTCTTTGTGACGAGCTAATTCCATGACATTCAAATGCCCAAGCACATTGGTTTGAATATAAGCATGTGGGTTTTCTAGAGAATAACGTACACCTGCTTGTGCAGCTAAGTGAATAATTCGATCGATATCCGGACGTGCCTCAACAACCTTTTTTAAACCTTCCTGATCGGCAAGGTCTACTTTGAAAAACTCAAAATTCTCATTTTCCTGAAGACGGTCACGGCGTGCATATTTCAGATTTACATCATAGTAATCATTCAGATTATCAATACCTACAACCTTTTCACCGCGTGACATAAGTCGCATACTTGTGTGCATACCAATAAAGCCTGCAGCGCCTGTTACCAATACAGTCATGTTTAAATTCCTGATTTAAAATCGTGGATTTGAAGGGTCACGAAAAAGATATTTCCAATTACGCAACGGTATAGCGTATAATTTCCTAGAAGATCAAGAAGTCCCTTTTAATTAGATTCTTCGTAAGTAATAAAACAATCAAAATGAGTAATAAAATTACTTGCAATTTAGGTCAGTAATGCTAACCTATATAGAAGCTAAAGAAGTTTAAGGATCGCCTTTTCCGGCAGAAGATATAAGAAAATCAATAAAATCATATCTTCCTAAAAGATGCTGCGAATAGGCAATAGACCTATGGTCGGGAGAGAAATTATGAAGTTAGAATCCGTATCCCTTGCTGATAAATATGAGCTACAAGAAGGCCGCGTCTACATGACCGGGACCCAGGCTTTGATTCGTTTACCTCTCATGCAACGTCAACGTGACTTGGCTGCGGGGCTAAACACAGCTGGATTTATTTCAGGATATCGTGGTTCGCCACTTGGCGCAGTTGACCAACAATTATGGTCTGCACGAAAATATCTTGAAGAAAACCAAATCCAGTTCCAACCGGGTGTCAATGAAGAGCTCGCAGCAACAACCGTCTGGGGATCACAACAGTCTCAATTGTTTAATGATAGCGAAGTCGATGGTATTTTTGGCATGTGGTACGGTAAAGGTCCGGGTGTTGATCGTACAGGCGATGTTTTCAAACACGCCAATGCAGCGGGCACATCCAAACATGGTGGTGTGTTAGTTCTCGCTGGTGATGATCATAACTGTAAGTCGTCCACTTTACCTCATCAAACCGAATATGCCTTTATGGATGCCTGTATCCCTGTCCTTTATCCTGCTGGTGTACAGGAATTTTTGGATCTTGGTGTACACGGTATCGAAATGTCTCGCTTCTCCGGTTGTTGGACAGCTTTCAAAGTTTTGGCTGATAATATCGAAACTTCTGCCAGTGTTTATGTATCCCCAGATCGTATTAAACCGATTATTCCAACAGATTTTGAAATGCCTGAAGGTGGCTTGAATATTCGTATTCCACATACACCACTAGAACAGGAACATTTACTTCATAAATATAAACTATATGCGGCATTAGCTTATTGTAAGGCGAATAAACTCAACAAAACTATGGTTGAAAGTCCGAAACGTCGTCTTGGCATCATCACCGCAGGTAAAACATATTTAGATGTTCGTCAGGCTTTAGAAGACCTACAAATTACAGAAGAATATGCAAAAGAAATCGGTATCTCTATCTATAAAGTTGGTATGGTTTGGCCGTTAGAGCGCGATGGTATTCGTGAATTTGCCGAAGGGCATGAAGAAATCATTGTGATTGAAGAAAAACGCGCCCTTCTTGAAAATCAGATCAAAGAACAGTTATATAATTGGAACGAAGCTGTGCGTCCCCGTGTGGTTGGTAAGTTTGATGAAAATCAGGAATGGATTTTACCATCAACCAGTGACCTGACCCCTGCCCGCATCGCACGCGTGATTGTAGACCGCCTACGTAAAATGAAAGGTGGAACAACATCCGAAATGGAATCTCACTTCGGTAATCGTCTTGCTTTTCTTGATGATAAAGAAAAAGAACTCAATAAACGCACGGCGTCTGTCACACGCATTCCTTATTTCTGTTCTGGTTGCCCACATAATACATCGACAAAAGTACCTGAAGGCTCTCGTGCGCTAGCGGGTATTGGATGCCACTATATGGCCAGCTGGATGGATCGTGAAACACATACATTCACTCAAATGGGCGGTGAAGGCACACCATGGATTGGGCAGGCGAAATTCTCAAAAACCAAACATGTCTTTGCTAATCTTGGAGACGGCACCTATTTCCACTCCGGCATTTTAGCTGTACGTCAATCCATCGCGGCTGGAGTGAATATAACCTACAAAATCCTTTATAATGATGCTGTTGCTATGACAGGTGGACAACCAATTGATGGTGTCATTACATCAGGCGATATTGCCCATCAGGTAAAGGCTGAGGGTGCAAAAAAAGTCGTTGTTGTCACGGATGAGCCTGAAAAATATACAGTCCCGGGCTTCTTCCCGGCTGGCACCGAGATTTTCCACCGTCACGATCTGGATCATGTGCAAAAAATGTTACGTGATATCGAAGGCGTCACCGTCATGGTCTATGATCAGACCTGTGCATCGGAAAAACGTCGTCGTCGTAAACGTGGCACCTATCCAGATCCTGCTAAACGCGCTTTTATCAATGAGGCCGTTTGTGAAGGTTGTGGTGATTGTGGTGAAGTTTCCAACTGCGTCTCTGTGACACCAAAAGAAACAGCTTTTGGTCGTAAACGTGTGATTGATCAATCTGGATGCAATAAAGACTTTTCTTGCGTAGATGGTTTCTGCCCAAGCTTTGTAACAGTACATGGCGGAAAACCACGTAAAGGTAAAGGCGCAAGCGATGGTGCCGTTGCCAAAGCAGGTGTGAGTGATATCTTCGAAACGCTACCTGCCCCAAAAATACCGGTTATCGAAGATCCATATGGTATCTTAATCACAGGTGTTGGTGGTACAGGAGTTGTTACAATTGGCGCCCTTCTTGGTATGGCGGCACATCTTGAAGGCAAAGGTTGTTCCGTACTTGATATGGCGGGATTGGCACAAAAAGGTGGTTCTGTGACCAGCCATATTCAAATCGCCAATACACCAGAAGATATCAATGCAGTGCGTATTGCAGCTGGTGGTGCCAAACTGGTTCTTGGCTGTGATATGATTACCGCGTCCAATTTTGACGCCATGTCAAAAACAGAACGCGATCACACAAAAGCCATTATCAATACACATGAATCTGTGACGGGTGAATTCACCAAAAATGCTGACTTCACGATTCCAACTTCTGAGATCAAGAATATCATCAGTGATGGTGTTGGTAAGAAGAATGCTCATTTTGTAGAAGCAACCGCCATTGCAACGGCATTGATGGGGGATTCCATTGCCAGCAACATGTTTATGTTGGGCTATGCCTTCCAAAATGGCTTCATTCCTGTGTCGGAAGAAGCAATTATACGAGCAATCGAACTAAACGGTGTTGCAATCAAAGCCAATCAGAAAGCCTTCTTATGGGGACGCCGCGCGGCGCATAACCTTGATGCTATCAAGAAGATCATTGGTGAACGCAAAGCCGATCCAAGAGCTACACAAAAGGCCTTCCCTCAAACAGCTGAAGAAATCATCGCACATCGTATGGCAGATCTAACTGCATATCAAAATAGTAAATATGCAAATATGTATGAAGGATTTGTTCGCAAAGTCCAGAAAGCAGAAAAATCTGTCATAGGTAATATTACGGAAGAGCTAACTGTAGCGGTTGCAAAGTATTTATATAAGCTGATGGCTTATAAAGATGAATATGAAGTTGCACGTTTATATACAGATGGACGTTTCATGAAGCAGCTCAACGAAGCATTCGAAGGTGATTTCAAAGTTAAAATTCATTTGGCGCCACCGTCAACGGCAGAAGTTGACCCAAATACAGGTAAGCCGAAAAAACGTGAATATGGCCCATGGATGTTAAATGTAATGAAAGTATTACCTTTATTCAAAGGATTACGCGGCACCAAACTTGATCCATTTGGTCGAAATGAAGAACGTAAAATCGAACGTCGCTTGATCAAAGAATATCAAGATATGCTTGATATGATTGTAAGCAATCTAAACAAAGACAATCACGCAACCGCAGTTGCTTTGGCCACATTACCTGAACATATTCGTGGATATGGTCACGTCAAAGACAAACATTTGGCAGATGTGGAAGCAAATAAACAAGTGCTATTAGCACAGTTTAAAAACCCGTCTCCCGCAATAGCAGCAGAATAAAAACAAAAGCCCGCCGAAATGGCGGGCTATTTACTGGTCGTATTTGATTATAAATCAGCTTACATGCCAATCGCAGACATATAAGTTTCAAGTAATGCTTCTTGTTCAGCACGATCGGCGTCATCCATTTTGCGGATTTTTAAAATCTGACGCATGATCTTTACATCAAAACCATCTGATTTTGCTTCAGCAAAAACTTCCTTCATATCATCCATAATGCCCTTTTTCTCTTCTTCAAGGCGCTCGATACGCTCAATAAAGCTGCGCAAGCGTGCCCCTGTCGCACCACCTGGACCACGGTCATGATGTGTTTGTTCAGACGAAATTGCCGCAGCATAATCTACAGAACCTGTATCAGCCGGAATACCTTGCATTGGTGCCGTTACTGGTTCAGATACTTCTGCTTCCATTTCGGCATCCATTTCCATTTCATCATCCATATCAGACATGAAAATCCCTTCTCTCAATTTAATGAAATCTTATTTACCACTCTTAGAAAAATTCTGCCGCACAAGATAGTGGGATGCAGCGGAGCTTTCAACGCTTTTAAGAAGAAAGTTGAAAAACTGTGTTTTTGATTGATCAATATCAATGAAATTTATGAAAAAGATCATCAATATGCTTCTCATGCTAACAAAAGATGAATTACTCAAAAAATATTCTGCACCGGTACCGCGCTATACAAGTTACCCAACCTCACCTCATTTCAAAAGTGACGTGACGAGCGAGGTATATGAAGAGTGGATCGCGACTATTCCTTCCGATGAAGGGTTATCCCTCTATTTCCACATTCCATTTTGTGACACATTATGCTGGTTTTGTGGCTGTCATACCAAAATCACCCGACGTTATGAGCCGGTACAAAAATATCTAAAATATCTATTCCGTGAAATTGAACTGGTTGCACAAAAGTTTAAAGAAAGTCATGGCAATAAAAAGCATCCGGTCAAACATATCCACTGGGGTGGCGGCAGCCCGACGATCCTTGAGCCTTCCGACATCATAAAATTGGCAAATCATATCTTTGAAAATTTCGCGGTTTTACCAGATGCCGAATTTGCTGTTGAGATTGATCCACGTGGTATGACGATAGAAGCTGTTCGTGCACTGGCTGATGCAGGCGTTACCCGTGCAAGCCTTGGCATTCAAGATATGACAGAGAAAGTCCAAAAAGCCATTAACCGTATCCAGCCCTATGACGAAACCAAAGCGGTTGTCGAATTACTTAGATCCGAAGGTATCACTGACATTAACTTTGACCTGATTTATGGTTTGCCGCATCAGGACTTAGATTGTATCCGCGCAAATGTGGACGCTGTGAAAGCCTTGAAACCAACACGTTTAGCTTTATTTGGCTATGCCCATGTGCCTTGGATGAAAACCCATATGAAGATGATCCCGGAAGAGGCACTTCCTTCTTCAGAAGAACGTATGAAACAACAGCAACTTGCCACAGAACTGTTATGTGAAGCTGGCTATCGTGCAATCGGTCTTGATCATTTTGCCTTACCAGATGATCCGCTTTCTTTGGCTGTGGAAGAAAATCGTCTTACGCGTAATTTTCAGGGCTATACAGATGACGAGGCAGAAACATTGATTGGTATGGGCGTTTCGTCAATTGGGGTAAGTGATGCAGGTTATATCCAGAACTTCCCCGACATGCGCAGTTATGTGCGTGCAATCGACGCCAATAAATTGCCCGTGGCTAAAGGGGTCGCAACAACGAGCAATGATCGAATGCGACGCACCGCTATCCAGCATGTTATGTGTCGATATGAAGTAAAATTAGATGACATTGCCCATCAATATGGTGCGGCCGATAATCTTGCGCAAACAATTGGTCCAAGATTGGCAGAATTCGAAGCAGACGGTTTAATCTCTCGCGAAGGAAAAACAATCAAAGTAACTGAGGAAGGCAAACCTTTTGTCAGAGCTGTTGCCGCTCTTTTTGACGAATATCTGGAGACAGGTAAAGGAAAACATTCTCAGGCCGTTTAATCAGCCTGAGAACACCCTAGCATCCTAGTGATTTGAATGTCTCTCCGCAAATTTTGCTTTTTGCTCTGCGGTGGCTTCCGTTTGATACTTAGCCTTCCATTCACCATATGGCATACCATAGACAACTTCACGGGCTTGATCATAATCTAAATCAACACCCTTTTCTTCTGCTGCGGCCAAATACCATTTGGATAAACAGTTACGGCAAAAGCCAGCCAAATTCATCACATCGATATTTTGCACATCGGTACGTTCCTGGAAATGTGCAACCATTCGTCTGAAAGCTGCGGCTTCTAGTTCTAATTTTGTTTGTTCATCCATAATCTTGCTCCATAAACTAAGACATTATAGTCCCGTCGTTGTTTCCTTAATCAACCAATCTACAACAGCATGTAACGCATGTTCTTCTGAAGCGCCAGATGCGATTGCTTCATCATACACACGCACTTGGTTTTGCGCACTTGTGCCGCGTTCAAGGATAGTTCTCGCATGTGCAACTTCCGCGACGCAGCCAAGACGCTCCTGATCTTCTTTTGTCAGATCAATCATTTCTTCTAAAAGTTCTGAGTAAGAGATAATCTCTCCGCGGCCAAAATCAATAAGCCCTTTAGCATGACCATATCTTTGCGCACGCCATCTGTTTTCATTCACCAACATTTTATTATAGATACGCCAGCGCTGATTATTCTTGCGAAGGCGCTGTAACATGGAAATAAGGGAGGCATAAAGTGCTGCAATTGCCACACCATCGTCAAGGCGGGTGCAAATATCAGCCAATCGCATTTCTAAGGTTGGAAAACGACAATGAGGGCGTATATCCCACCAAAGTTTAGAACCATCTTCAATAACGCCCGCATCAACCAACACATTTAAATGGTTTTGATATTCTGCCCAACTCTCAAATTTTTCAGGCAATCCCGTCCGTGGCAACTCATCAAAAACCGCAATACGATAGCTAGAAAGTCCAGTATTGCGTCCACGCCAAAACGGCGATGACCCACTTAGCGCCAATAAGTGAGGTAAGAAATAACTGATCTGATTCATCAAATCGATGCGATGTTCATCTTTTTCGATACCGACATGGACATGCATACCACATATGACCAAACGTTGGCCTACAGACTGTAAATCCGCCGCCAGCGCCTTATATCTTTCCTTATCCGTATGTTGCACAGATTGCCAATTTGCCATCGGATGTGTAGATGCAGCGATTGGTGCAAGTCCATGATTAGAGGCCGCTTGCGCCACAGCCTTTCGCATAATCACCAGTTTTTCTCGCGCTTCAGAAGCAGAATGACAAACCGAAGTCCCTATTTCCACTTGAGCCTTTAAAAACTCAGGTGTTGCAAAACCAACATCATCAGAAACACTAGCCTGAACTTCCTCAATGACTGCCTCCTGAACCTTGGCATCTTCAGTCAAATTTCGGGTTTCTGGATCAACTAAAAGATATTCTTCTTCAATACCTAATGTAATCGGCGACCTATCTTCAATCATAGCACATCCCCTTCCCTAGAAAGCGGTATATAGATCTTTATCTGCTAAAACGACGGCGAATGCTTTACGCAGAATTTCTGCGTATTTCTTCTGTCCAGCCTCATCAGCAATTAAATCTTGTCGCACTTCTAGTAATACATTTGGCATGCCACGAGGCACCGCATGATTTTCAACTGTATATCCATAAGGATCCCAACCAGAATATGGCTTATTATCACCAATCATTAAATCTGGATTTTGTTCTTCAAGTACGGCGATTAAAGCTTCACCAACACGACGATCATGATTGGTTAATACACCTATATGCCAAGGGCGTTTTTGCCCATGCATTTCATCTGTACAACTATGTACTGAAATCATAATTGGCATTTGATCATTTGTGGTTTTCGCATCGACAATTGCGGCTAATCGATTGTGATATGGCCAATATAATTCTTCCTGGCGCGCCGTTTTATCTTCACAAGTAACGCGTCTATTTTTAGGAATAATAACGCCATCACTAATGGCCCTAATGCTTGTAAAATCATCTACGGGTCGATTGATATCTATAACCAATCGGGAATACCCAGAAAAAATCGCTGGTGCATCAAAAGCTTCCGACAAGATTTCAGCAATCGGTGCGGCACCAATATCATATCCCATATGTTGATTTAAAATTGACTGATCCAGCCCTAGACTCTCAAGTGATTTAGGTACATCGTTACTGGCATGATCACAGGTAATAATCAAAGATGCAGAGCCTTTCTCATTAACTAAATGAACCGCGGCACCATCCTGATCTGTAAGTAAATTTTTCGTATTCTGCATAGGGGAAACTATATCCATTTTCCTCGATAGGAAAAGCGTAAAAGACGTAGTTATTTTCACGAGGATATTTGCAGATCAACTTTCGTTTATTACCTATCCGATCGCACGTAATTCTCGACGCATAATTTTACCCGTTGTCGTCATAGGTAATTCTTTGACAAAGGCAATTTCACGCGGTGATTCATGCGCAGCTAATCTTTGGCGTACAAATTGATTTATCTCGTCTTTGAGGTCATCACTACCAGCAACTTGATCTTGTAGAATGATGAAAGCCTTTATGCGTTCGGTTCGGATAGGGTCAGGAATGCCAACAACACCGACCATTTTCACGGATGGATGCTTCAAAAGACAATCTTCAATTTCTCCGGGACCGACGCGATAACCAGATGTGGTAATCACATCATCATCCCGTCCGATAAATTTCACATATCCCTGCTTATCTTTAAATCCTGTATCACCTGTAATCAGCCATTCACCTATGAACTTGCCTTTGGTTGCCTCTGGGTTATTCCAATAGCCAAGAAACATGACCGGATCAGGGCTCTTTACTGCAATATTCCCTTCCGTTTCTGGCGGCACAACATTGCCATTATCATCAATGATTTCAACTTGATGCCCCGGTACAGGCTTGCCAATAAATCCCGGATTTACAGGTAATGCGTGACTATTGCCACTGACCACAAGATTGCATTCCGTTTGCCCATAAATTTCGGCAATAGTCAGACCAAATGTATCACGCCCCCATTGTAGTAATTCAGCCCCCATAGATTCCCCGCCACTGATGATGGAACGCACAGAATAATCATGACGGGATTGAGGCTTTTCCACATTACGCATTAGTTTTAGTGCTGTTGGTGGAAAGAAAACATTGCGGATTTTGTGACGCGCTAATAGGGCGAAAGTATCTTCAGGATCAAACTTTTTGGCCCGATAAGCCACTACAGGTACGCCATGATGCAAGCTTGGCAGTAATACATCTAACAAACCGCCAATCCATGCCCAATCCGCAGGAGTCCAAGACACATCCCCTTCTTGGGGAAAGAAGCTATGCGCGGATTCAACACAAGGTAAATGGCCTAATAATGTGCGATGCGCATGTAAAGCCCCTTTGGGCTGACCTGTTGTACCAGAAGTAAAGATAATCAAGGCTGGATCATCAGCTTTCGTATTCACAGATGTGAAAGCTTCACTTTCTTTCTTGATAAAGCATTGCCAGTCAATAGCACCTTCTGCTGGACCATCTACAGAGATCACCAGTTTAAGATCCGGTAAGCTTTCACGAATTTCGTTGAGCTTTTCCAACCCAACTTGATCAGTAACGATAACCTTCAACCCGCCAGCCTTAGCACGATATTCAATTGCCTCCGGTCCAAACAAAACAAATAAGGGCACGGCAATGCAGCCACTTTTATATGTGGCAATATGTGAGACAACAGTTTCTGGGCGCTGTGGCAAAAGAATGCCTATTCGATCCCCTTTTTCAATTCCCTGTGCAGCCAAGGCATTAGCCAGTTTATTTGAAAGCTTTTTGAAATCACCAAAGCTATAATAATCAATACCTGCCTCGCCCTGATCAAAAATTAGGGCGGTGTCTTCTAGGTTTTGACGATCACAAATATCCACGCCGATATTATAAAACTCCGGAATATCCCAGGTAAACTTTTCATAAAGCAGATCATAATTATCTTCTTTGGAAAGCATAGGAACTGCTCCTCTGTCTGTATTCTTAATATCTATGGATTTTTATAACCAACTTAACGGCTAAGGATAAATGATTTAATTCACAACGGAATTGTTAGGTATATATTGTCCATTCCCTTGTTGACCTGCGAAATATTCACCGATTCCCGGATGATCAATTGGGTCTTCGGGATTAGCTGCAGTTAAATTCTGTTCAGAAACATAGGCAATATAAGGATTGCTATTATCAGATTGTACCGCAAACAGGTGATAGAATGGCTGGTCTTTACTTGGTCGCACATCTGCCGGGATGGATTGCCACCATTCTTCTGTATTATCGAATTCTGGATCCACATCAAAAACAACTCCGCGAAATCCATAAATTTTATGCTCTACAGAATCTCCAATGGCGAATTTTGCTTGTCTTTGACGCATGTCTGGCTCTTTTCTTTCTTAAATCCGGCCCCCCGACTATTGAGGATATAAATAATCATAAAAACAATACAAGATAGATCAAGCGAAGTTTATAATTTTTATGAGACGAAAAAGCTTACAAAGCATGGACAGTAACGCAGGGATAAGCTAGAAACCGCAATAGATATTTCAATAGAAAAAAATTATGAGGAGACTGCCAGCCATGGCTGCCAATCAATATGTTTACCGCATGCACAACCTCTCTAAAGCCTATTCAGGCGGCAAAGAAGTTTTCAAAGGCATCACCCTGTCTTTCCTACCGGGCGCAAAAATCGGTGTTTTAGGTTACAACGGTGCGGGTAAATCCACCCTCTTGAAAATCATGGCCGGCATCGACAAAGACTATAATGGCGATGCTGAACCTGCTGAAGGTTTAAAAATTGGTTACCTAGAACAAGAACCACATCTGGACGAATCTAAAACAGTTCATGAGAACGTTATGGATGCAATGGGTGAGATTAAAGATGTTCTTGACCGTTTCAACGAAGTATCCATGAAATTGGGCGAAGTGACCGATGATGATGAGATGATGACATTGATCGGTGAGCAAGCTGAGTTGCAAGAAAAAATCGATGCAGCTGACGCGTGGGACTTGGACCGTGTTGTTGATATTGCGATGGACGCACTTCGTTGCCCTCCAGGTGATTGGGCTGTTGATAAGCTTTCTGGCGGTGAAAAACGTCGTGTTGCCTTGTGTCGCTTATTGCTTTCCAAGCCTGACATGCTTCTTCTTGATGAGCCAACCAACCACTTGGATGCAGAATCTGTAGCGTGGCTACAACGTTTCTTGGCGGATTATACAGGTACCGTAGTTATGGTAACTCACGATCGCTACTTCCTTGATAACGTAACAGGCTGGATTCTTGAATTAGACCGCGGCACAGGCATTCCTTACGAAGGCAACTATTCCGCTTGGTTGGAACAGAAACAAAAACGCATGGAACAAGAAGGCAAAGAAGATGCTGCACGTGCTAAAGTATTGGCACGCGAACGTGAATGGGTGTCTTCCAGTCCGAAAGCCCGTCAGGCAAAATCCAAAGCGCGTATCCAGGCATATGAAAAACTGTTGGAGCAAGAGAACCACAAAGAAGTTGGTGTGGCTCAAATCCAGATTCCACCAGGTCCACGTTTAGGCGATATCGTGATCAAAGCGGATGCAGTAAAGAAAGCCTTTGGCGACAAACTTCTTTTTGAAGGCATGGAATTTAATCTGCCACGTGGTGGTATTGTTGGTATCATTGGTCCAAACGGTGCGGGTAAATCAACCCTATTCCGTATGATCACAGGCAATGAAACACCTGATGAAGGTGAGTTCACAGTTGGTGACACAGTAAAACTTGGCTACGTGGATCAATCCCGTGACAGTCTTGATGACAATAAAACCGTTTGGGAAGAAATTTCAGACGGTTTGGACGTGATTGAACTCGGCAAACGCAAAATGCAAAGCCGCGCCTATGTAGGTAGCTTCAACTTCAAAGGTGGCGACCAACAAAAGAAAGTTGGCATGTTATCAGGTGGTGAGCGCAACCGTGTACATTTGGCAAAAATGCTTAAATCTGAATCCAACGTATTGCTACTCGATGAGCCAACCAACGATTTGGACGTTGATACACTTCGCGCACTAGAGGAAGCGTTGGAAAACTTCGCAGGTTGTGCAGTGGTGATCTCGCATGATCGCTGGTTCCTTGACCGTATCGCGACACATATCTTGGCTTATGAAGGCGATAGTCAGGTTGTGTGGTTCGAAGGGAACTATGAAGATTACGAAGCTGACCGCAAACGCCGTCTAGGTGCAGATGCGGATCAACCACATCGTATTAAATACCGTAAGATTTCCCATTAATCCTGATAGGAAATCATGGGGGATAAACGATATAAGATTGGGATAATAGGCGCAGGGACAACAGGATTGGCCTCTGCGCTTTATCTTGACCGTTCGGGTCATGATGTCACTGTCTTTGAAAAATTTGACAGGCCGAAACCTCTTGGTTCCGGCCTGTTATTGCAACCAACCGGGCTTGCTTGCCTTGCTAATCTGGGCCTTGATAAAAAGGCCCTGCGACTTGGTGCCCCAATTTCGCATTTAAAAGGTCATACCATCAACGGCTGGAAAGTGATGGATGTCGCCTACGAAAATTTAAGTCCCCGCTTATTTGGATTAGGTATCCACAGATCAGCATTGTTCCATTTACTGTATGATGAAGTGGTTAAACGCAAAATCAAGCTTGTTAAAGATTTTGAAGCTATCTCTATTAAGCACAAAACCAAAAGCCCAATCATTCAAAATTCTCTCGGTGATATAACCAATTCCTTCGATTTGGTTATAGATGCATCTGGAATGAAATCTAAAGTTCGAGATCAATTTGCCGAGATAAAGCTCAATAAAAAATACCCTTATGGTGCGGTTTGGGGTATTTCAACAGCTAATCAAGATTTCAATTATCAACATCTCCATCAACGATATGATCTTGCACACACAATGATTGGCGTTATGCCTATGGGTAAGGCCTCAGAAACCGATCAGAAAAACTCCTATGCTTTTTTCTATAGTTTGAAACATGAAAATTTTGACCAGTGGCATAACGAGCCCTTCGATAAATGGCAAAGACATGTTGCGAATTTATGGCCAGAAGCAGGAAAACTCGCTACAGAATTTGATGATCATTCAGACTTAAACAGAGCAATTTATCACGACATTATTCTGAAACGTTTTTATAATGATCGTCTTATTTTTATGGGGGATGCGGCCCATAATACGAGCCCACAACTTGGGCAAGGTGCCAATCTAGGGTTGGCTGATGCACTTGTATTTTCGAAACATCTGGATACAGCTCCAAATCTTGAAGACGCGATCATCAATTATGATAAAGATCGAAGAAACCATGTCCATTTCTACCAATGGGCTAGCCGATGGCTCACTCCCTTCTTCCAATCAGACTCACTAATTGCAGCTCGGCTAAGAGATTTGTTTTTTAATCCCTTCCAAAAAACACCCTATATCAACACACTTTCCATAGAAGTTTTATCAGGTGTAAAGACAGGTTTGTTTTCAAATATCGATCCTGGTAATTGGCATCCTGAATACAGTTTAAAAAACAAATAGAAGCAACGGAAACAATTAGTTTCTGATGATTGACTTGTAAATAAAGCATTTCCTAGCAAAATTAGAAACACGGATACAGCAATAGGAAATTCAGTCATGAATGAAGATAACGCCAATACTGTAAAAATTTTACGCGATACATCCATGTATCATTATCATGCTCATATCTATTTTGATGAGGCGACCAAAGATATTGCTTGGTCCATTCGTGAGCAGATCGAAAAAAAATGGCCTGATATCGATATGGGTCGCTTTTGGGAGCGAAATGTTGGGCCACATCCAAGATGGAGCTTTCAAGTCGCATTTCATCATAAAGATTTTGCGGATATCACCAAATGGTTGATGTTTAATCGAAAAGATTTAGTTGTCTTTTTACATCCGCAATCTGGCGATGAATTAGCAGATCACCGTGATCATCCAATTTGGATGGGAGAAAAATTGCAGCTGGATTTATCAATGATGGAAAAAAAGTCACGCTAGACGATCAAATTACCTAGCGGCGACCACCACGACGATTAGCTGCTCGTTTTTGCTTCATTGCATTTTGCTTACGTGCAGCTGTAATTTCATCACGCATTTTAAGATAAACTGACGCGACTTGCTGGCTAGTCGCGTCTGCCAAAATAGCAGTTTTACGAAGGTTATGACCTTCCTTTAACAACGCCCCGATTAAACGTTCATGATCCGCTTTGGTAGGCTTATAGCTGCTATGAAAGGTTCGTGTGATCTTTATGTTACCGGACTTAGGCTGGTTCACAGGCATTTCTTCTTTCATGCCACGTTCACGTGCAGCTTGTGCAGCCATCTGAAACTCGTATTTCTCACGTGCTTCATTACCACGCATCATACGCAAAGTACCAGATGCCCATGCATCAACAGCAGATTGACGACGCGCTGCCTGTTCAGACTCATTAACCTTACCATCATCTAGTTCAGGATGGGTTTCGGCAATCGCCTCTTCCAAGGTCATATCCCATTGTTTAGCAAGGCGTAACGCTGCTTGTTCTGCAGCCGCCTTTTCCCCTTCTACCGTTGCCGTCTTCATTACCAAGACAACTTTACGGAAGCGTTCTCTATCTCTTTCAGGTATTACAATGGTCATAGCGGCAGCATTATCCGCTTTTACACGTTCAGAAACAAGACCCATTCCCAAAAGAAAAAGAGCCAACATAAAATCTGCTCATCAAAGTTTAGTGAGGTGTTTTCATTTTATACCTTTGGCTTCATGTCTGACCTATCCAATTTAATAGGAAATTTAGCGCGAATTGCATCATCAAGCTCTTCGCTTATATGTGTTGGGAAATGTGTCGCCAGCACTTCTTCAGCTCTAACAATTGCAACATCCAGAATAGATTTTGATCCTTCTTCCACCCATTGCCCAAAAGGTTGGCGGTCAGCGATTTTTGGGTAGAGATATTCTGTTTCCATACATTCCAAAGTTTTGGGATGACCAAGAAAATGACCAGCCCCTAAACAAGCTTCTTTGATCGTTTCTACGCTCAAAGTCTGCTCATTAACTTCGATCCCACGAATGGCGCGCTGCGCTTGACCCAACATATCGTTATCAATCAAAAGAGCCTCAAAACTACACGCCATCAAACTACCCAGCATGCCTGCGGATTCCAATACACGATTGGCACCTGCCATGCCTGCTAATACCGATGCAATTCCTTTTTCATACCCCGCTTGTGCATCAGGCATCTTCGCATCGGTCATGGAAGCAGCAACGGTTACGGGTAAATTATAATATCCCCCGATCTGTGCCGCAGCCGCCATTAATACAGCTTCTTCGCCGCTACCCCCTGAAAATGATCCTGACCGCAAATCAGAAACAAACGGCCAGATCGCGAAGGACATCGGCGTGCCCGGTGCAATCATATTAACCATGCAAAGACAGGACAATCCTTCTGCGGTTACTTGTGCCAAGGTCCCTGCAAGATGCGCAGGTGCTGTCGCCCCTGCTTGGGGTGCAATCGCAATATCACTGATGAGGTCACGTTTGGAACTGGCGATCAGCACTTCCAGATTATCTTCTCCAAAACGTAAAGGGGAAACAATCGGACAGCCGCCAAAAGTCGCAAATGGTTTTTCTTTAAACTTACCGACACCACCTGCAACCATATCAAACATCTCAACCACCGCGTCGATATTCTTTACATCAACGAAAGTCATTTCCGCAGGTTTTTGCGTCCCTGATACAATAGCATAAGCCACATTGATATCATGTTCATACGGATCATCCAGTTCCGTCGGGACAACTGTTTGCCCAAAGCCATGAATATTTTCCAGCGTATCCGTCACGCGGCAAAAATCATATAGGTCCTTTAATGCGGAGGGGCGAAAGTTCTTTTCTTTCGCATTATAAACGGTGACAGCCTCGCCGCTCGTAACATAATTCACATGGTTATGTCCCACGATCAGATTGTCATGTTGTGGATCACGACTATGTACAGTGTATGAGCTTGCAGATTTTTTTAGAGCCTCCTCAACGATGCTTCTTGGAAAGCAAATTCTATTATGTTCATTCAAATGTGCACCATTTGCCAAAGCAATTTCGATTGCTTCGGCTGTTGGTTCACCAATACCCAAGGTTTCGAGAATATCCAAAGCCGCTTCATTAATCATATCAAGATCTCGATCTGTTAACGGTTTGTAACGCCCTCCCGGTAAACCAGCACGTACAGGTCTTTGTGCAGGACCAGCTTCGCGCATCGCTAAACGGCCAGAACGACCACCGCCGCCACGACGATTTCGACGCGCTTCATTTTCCTTATCTACACGAACCATAATCAATATCCTCTAATTTTTTACTTACTTTTTCTCTGTGGAATAGCTCTTTTCTACCCCCTGCTGCCCTAGGCCTACATGAACATAATTAAAAACACAATAAAAATGTATGTACGTTCATTTTTTAAATGTTGAAAATTAAGCAAATAAAGGTAATTTATCAATCTGCAAATCGCAGAAAACGGAAAATCTTAGAATGACGGCAGCAGACGCAAAAAACACAAAAACAAAAAAAACACGTGCAAAACCTGTAAAACAAACGAGTGTCCGCGATAAAAAGAAAGCACATCATCGTGATCTTTTGAATTGATGCGACGATCAAATCAATTGCAGAACATGGATATGCAGGTACGACTGTGAGCACGATTCAAGCAATATCAGGTCTCTCTCGTGGAATGATAAATTTGCATTTCAGCTCAAAAGAAGTTCTTTTTCAGGCTGCGCTTACTCGTCTGGCCAATAATTACGAGACTTTTTGGCGCGCCGCATTGATCAAAGGTGGATCAAAACCTGCCTCGCAATTGATGTCTGTTCTTAAAAATGATCTGAGCAATCAGGTTTTAAAATCGGATATGCTTTCGGTTTGGTATGCTTTTCGCGCCGAAGCAAATAGTCATCCAGAATATCTGGAACTCTGTGGGACAAGAGACAAACAATATACAGCAATGTTGAATAATCTTTGCCTTAATTTGGCAGAGGCACAGGGAGAAAATCTGGAATATGCCAGAGACAGTGCATCAGGTATTTACGCGATGGTAGAAGGCTTCTGGGTTGAAGCCTTCCTGCACCCAAAGACATTTAATAAAAGCAGAGCGACACGTGTGCTTCACGCTTTTATAAAAAGCCGTTTCCCTAAAAGCTTTAAATAGGATCATTTATCCAGAAGAATATCTTTGGCTTGATTGATCAAAGAAGCTTTTTCGGGATCCCCACCTTGATCTGGGTGATGCTTTTGCATCAATTGACGATGAGCTTTTTTTATCTCTTCGTCACTAGCCCCTTCTTCAAGATCAAGAATTTTTAAAGCATCAGTACGTGTCATCATACTTGAATCATCATTTGAATCAGTGCCGTTTTTACGTTTGTTTCGATAATGGCGATACAAACGACCAAAGGCGATCACCATCTTAACACGATTAATCCATGGGATGACGGCAAGCGCTGCTAACCAAAGAAATTGCAAACCACCGCGCATGACGAAAAAGCCGGCTAATGCTAAGATAATCACGACAAATAAAATGCGTCCCGCACGTAAAATATTGGCAGGCTGACTATGAGCAAATGTGTTCAGCAATATTAATATTGCTGCTAATATTACGGTACCCAAAATCAGATAAAACATTGGTAGGCCCTAGTTATCAGTCTTTGCTATCGTCTTTCCAGACGGGTAAGCCAATTGCTTGTATCATATTACGAACTTCCTGACGGGCTGCAATATGTGTCATACTCATTCGACGTTGTAACCCACTTCCTCGAAGGTCAAGCAATGTTAACCCTTCTAAGAATAATTCACGAAAAATTACACGTTCTGAAAACCCTGGTACAAGATCAAATCCTACACGTTTTGCCAAGCCTGTAATCGCCTTATCCATCGCTTTCTGGTTACGAGAATCCAGTTGTCCCAAACGGTTACGTAAAACAACCCATTTAAAGGTTTTATTTGATCCCGTCCGTTTGGCACGCGTCATTTTTTGCTCAAACACCATTTGGGCATATTGGCTTAACTCTGACACCTGCAAAGTTTCCGGGTCAACATGGGCAAGCACGTCCAAATCCACAAAACTGTCATTCAAAGGAGTAATAAGTACATCCGCATAAGAATGCCCTGCCCGGCTTAAAAAACTATCACTCCCGGGTGTATCAATGATCAAGACGTCATTTTCAGAACTTAAACGTTCAACCGCAGCATTTACAGCAGCCTCATCTTCAGCTTTGGCCATCTCTACGGAGGGATTCTTACTCGGTAAAATCGCATCAACTTCCGGCATCGGAAGTAATACGCCTTTACGTGCCATCGTCGCTTTGCGGTTTTCCAGATAACGATGTAACGTCCCTTGTCGTGCATCCAAATCAAGCGCAGCAACTGTATAACCACCGCGCATCATCGCGGCAATGAGATGCATTACTGTGGTCGATTTTCCTGAGCCACCTTTCTCATTCCCGACGACAATAATAAGGGCTTTTTCTTCTTCAGATGTTGCGTCTGTTTGCACCATGTCACTCATTTAATATGCCTGTGTAAAAATCTTTAAAAATAGCATTTAAAAAAGAATATCTTCTTAATCAATGCTAAAAAGAGCAGATCAAGAAGATATTCATTAATTCAGAATCTAAAGAGATTTTTACTTCTTTTCAATATTTGCGAGCTTTTCCTGCATTTCTAAAAGCTGCTTCTGTAGATCATTCAACATATCCACCGGATTTTCTGTTTCCTCAGCATCAGCCTTTGAAGCTTCAGGTTCTTTCATAGGCTCTGCTTTCGAAGCTACAACATTTTGTTCATTTCCGGCAAATGACGTGAACATATTCATGGCTTGCTCAAACATCGCCATATTTTGACGTCCGATTTCTTCAAAATTACCAAATGGGAAAACGCTATTCATATTTTCCGCTAGATAATTCTGCATCTTCTCTTGATTTTGAGCGTAATTTTCCATCGCCATTTCAAGATAATTCGGCAACACAGATTGCGGAATTCCTTCCCCATAATAGGAAATAAGCTGACGCAAGAAGCGGATCGGCAATAAATTCTGCCCTCCCTTTGATTCTTCTTCTACAATAATCTGCGTCAAAACAGATCGTGTAATATCGTCACCTGATTTCGCATCATGGACAGTAAATTCAACACCTTGCTTCACCATTTCGCAAAGATGCTCTAATGTCACATAGCTACTCGTAGCAGTATTATACAAACGGCGGTTTGCATATTTCTTAATGATGATTGGGCTATCACCTTTTTGCTGTGCACCCATAACATTCCCTTTTTTCTTTTTATTAGAACTCTTTGATAAACATAGTATTAAAGAGCTATTCTTTGTTATCTTCCCGCGACGCAACATATTTTATGGTGCGCGTGCTTAATATTTTGCTGCATAGCCTAACAACTGTCCAACGTTTATTTTAGATTATAGATGTTTTTTACCCCATAAAGCTTCATGCATAAAATTTTATCGTGACAAATTAAGTAGAAAATCAGCAAAATATACATATACTCACCTAAATGAAAACAGAAGATGACATGCAATCTATCACCCGTCGATTATTAGCTCTTTGGCAAGAACAAATGAGCCTGATGTCTCAAGATCCCGAAACTCTGGGATATGGGGAAGCCATGTTTAAAGCTATGGGGATGCCTGTACCAGATGCCGCAAAACAAGATACAACCCCCCCCTCAGAAGCCAAAAGCGATCCAACATTTCCATCCCGGACCGGCGAAGCGTCTGGGGCCTCGTCCAATCAGCTTTCACCTGAGCAGCACGCTGCAATGGTTGATGAGCTCACCCGTCGCATTAACGAGCTTGCTAGCCAAATCGCCGAATATGAGGCAGACCCTATTCCATCCAACACTAGCAGAAAAAGCTGAAAACCTAGCGACAACCTTCCAAACAAATTATTCGCAACAGGACATACCTGATTTATTTTCCGAGCTAGACTCAGAAACCAATAGACAATTCAACGATTATCTAACGGGTATCGAAACTTATCGTGCACATCCTTATACTAGAAAGATCAATGATTTACCTGCCATATGGCGTGAAGGAAACACTTGTTTGCATGACTATACATCACTGAAGGATAGTTTAGAGAATGACCGCCCAATCCTTCTCATCCCTTCTTTGATCAATCGCGGATACATTTTTGATCTAGAAGCAAAACGAAGTTTTGCCAGATATTTAACGGAAAACGGCTATCCAACTTATTTAGTGAATTGGAATCACCCAGATGCAGCGGAAAAACAATTTAATTTAGAGGACTATATTCTACGCTTAACTAGGATTTGCCAGCATTTAATTGAGAAAACTGGAAAAGAGCCAATTATACTTGGTTATTGTATGGGAGGTACATTGGCAACAGGCCTCGCCTCTATATTTCCTGAATTAGTCCATTCACTTATAGCACTTGCTACACCTTGGGATTTCAACGCAGATGGCGGCAAACAAAAAGCTATGTTATCTCCTGCATTCCCTTTAATGGAACAGCAAATTAACGCATTTGGGCAACTGCCAACCGACACATTACAATTATGTTTTGGCCTGCTTGATCCGATGTTATCCCTTAAAAAATTTACTAAATTTTCGCAATTAGAGGAACAGAGTGAGCAAGCTTTAAGCTTTGTTGCCTTGGAAGATTGGCTAAATGATGGCGTCCCCCTTGCGGGTCCAACAGCAAAAGAATGTTTGTTTGATTGGTATCAAGAAAATACGCCAGCAAAAGAAAACTGGTTACTCAACGGCAAAATTGTGCAACCGCAACATTTTGATCGACCAAGCCTATGTATTATCCCAATAACCGACCGTATTGTCCCCCCTGAATCCGCCCTAGCATTAGCTAACACTCTTCCCCTTAACATTACATTAAAACCATCCTTAGGTCATATAGGTATGATGAGTGCTAGTCGTGCAGAAAAGCTAGTTTGGGAACCCATTATAGAATTCATAAAAGCCTTACCACGATAATCTCACACTCGAATTTTTCGAAATCCTATTGTTCTGTAACAAATAGATAACTATATTATGCGCATATTGCATTGCAGCAATAACATATTTTTTAACATAATAACAAGACGATTAAGTCACTATCTTGGAGTTAAGAATGACTGAAGTAGTTATCGTATCCGCAACACGTACACCAGTAGGTTCTTTCGGTGGAACTTTAGCAAATGTTCCTGCATCCACGCTTGGAGCAACTGTTATCAAAGAAGCATTAAACCGTGCTAAAGTTGATCCTGCTGATGTTGATGAAGTCATCATGGGGCAAATCTTAACCGCTGCACAAGGACAAAATCCGGCACGTATTGCAGCGATGGAAGCTGGTATTCCCGAAGAAAGCACAGCCTATGTGATTAACCAGGTATGTGGTTCCGGCTTACGAACGCTTGCATTAGGCTATCAAGCCATAAAAGCAGGTGATAGCAATATCGTCGTTGCAGGCGGTCAGGAAAATATGAGTATGTCTGCCCATGCAGCAAATTTGCGTAATGGACAGAAAATGGGCGATATGAAATTTATCGACACCATGATCAAGGATGGATTGTGGTGTGCATTCAACGGTTATCACATGGGCAATACAGCCGAGAATATTGCTGAAAAGTTCCAAATCAGTCGTGAAGATCAAGATGCTTTTGCAGCTGCTTCCCAAAACAAAGCGGAAGCGGCACAAAAGGAAGGTAAATTTAAAGATGAAATCACCCCGGTGACCATTAAATCCCGCAAAGGCGATATTGTCTTTGATGCGGATGAATATCCAAAAGCTGGTGTAACTTCAGAAAAATTATCCGGCCTTCGCCCTGCATTTGATAAAGAAGGTAGTGTTACTGCGGGCAATGCATCTGGTATCAATGATGGCGCTGCGGTAACTGTCCTCATGTCCAAGGAAGAGGCCAAAAAACGCGGTTTAAAACCTTTGGCAACTATCAAAAGTTGGGCAACGGCAGGTGTGGATCCGGCCATTATGGGAACAGGCCCAATTCCAGCTTCTACAAAAGCCTTGGAAAAAGCAGGTTGGTCTGTAGACGATCTTGAACTCATTGAATCCAACGAAGCTTTTGCCGCTCAATCCTTATCTGTGAATAAAGGTATGGGTTGGAATACAGATATTGTAAACGTAAACGGTGGTGCAATTGCAATAGGTCATCCAATTGGCGCATCTGGCTGCCGTATTTTGGTAACACTACTTCATGAAATGGAAAAACGTGATGCCAAGAAAGGCCTTGCGACACTTTGTATTGGAGGTGGTCAAGGTGTTGCTATGTGCCTAGAGCGTGCATAACAAAATCACCTAGTGAACAAAAAAGCCCAGAAGTTTATCTTCTGGGCTTTTTTTTGAACGTTCAACAGACTATGTCGCGACCCAATGTCCAGCGCCATTCTTGCACATTGTTTGTGTTCCGTATCTTTTTTCACCATCGACAACTGTTTCTGCCATTAGGTCTCTACAAATTTGTCCTGTACCATTCATAAAGGTACGCACAGGTGTGAAATGCCCCATCATTTCCTGATCTGCTGCTTGCCAGGTCATTGTTTGACCAGTTTCACCTTCTGTTAAGGCACGATATATTGTACCTTCCATTTCCTGACGATCATGCGCCGTTACTTCATCCATAATGAGATAACCTGCACCACCACCGGCTGCACCGCCAAGCAAAGTCATTAGCCAAACATAATTGCCACCACTACCAACAATGTTATACATAGCGAAACCGCCGACCAAAGCACCTAAAGCAGCTCCATTGGCCATTTTATCTTCTCGAGATGCAGTACCTGTCACGCAGCCCGATAACACTATGCCTAATAGAGCCGTCGCAACAATTTTGGATGACATCAGCTTTTTAATATTCAATCTGCTTTTACGCATAATTTCCTCCGGCCCGACATCGTTCATGTGCCCAATATCGGTATAGGGAATTTTCTTCCCAGACATATAAAATTCTTTTATCTAGCACATTAAAAGCAATAATCGGGCCGTTTTCAGGAAAATTGAAAATATTTTCTCGTCACCTTTTGTTTTCCCATCTCGAAACTATATAAATTCCTTTGAAAGCCTCTATGAAACAAGCAGTAAAGAATTGCTTATTTTCCTGTGACAGGGTAAGAGTTTAAACCTTGATTTTATACAGACAAATTAGAAGATTATTGTGACAAAAGCGTCTATTAAAAAGCCTAATTTCTACAAACGTATTTGGCGTGATTACTTGAGTCATCACAAGGGTAAGTTAGTTTTTGCCCTAATTTGTAGCGTCTTTACTGCGGCAAGCACATCTGGCAGCGCTCTTCTAATGGAACCTATTTTTGATGAGTTATTTGGCAACAAACGTCAGGAACTTATCCCAATTATTATGGCAACCTTTGCAGGTGTATTTGTGATCCGTGGTATCGCATCATACGGGCAAAGCCATTTTTTGACGTCAGCATCTCTCTCATGCATCCATCAGATGCAAAAGCATATGCTTTCCTCGATTTTGAAATCAGATTTACAGTTTCTTCATGATCAAGGAACAGCACGACAACTAAGCAAGTTTACTTCTGACGTGGTGACATTACGTCAAGGTATCGAACAAGTAATGATAGGTGGTAAAGACATCTTCACTGTCATTGGTTTGATTGGTGCTATGTTTTATTCGAATTGGTTTCTAGCAATTTTTGCCTTCATCTTTTTTCCTGCCGTCCTAATTCCAGTTCAGAAAGTAGGAAAAAGATTACGTAAAATATCACGTCAAAACCAACAAGAAGTCGCTGAAATCACATCAATTCTTGATGATAGTTTTAAGAATTTAAGACAAGTCAAAGCGTATACACGGGAAGAATTTGAAAACAATCGTGGTGAGACTGTTTTCTTGCGCAGTAAAAAGCTATTCTACAAGGCAATATTAACACGTGTTTTGGCCACTTCTATTGTCGATTCAATGGCTGGCATCTTGATTGCTGTTGTAATTGGTATCGGCGCCTACATGGTTTTTATCCAGGAACTTACACAAGGCGAATTTATGGCCTTTATTTCTGCAGCCCTTCTGGCTTATCAACCCGTTCGAAGTTTGACTAACCTTTGGTCATCTATCCAAGTGGGTATGGGTGCTGCTGAGCGCATCTTTGAAGTTATAGATCATAATCCAACAATTATTGATGCACCAAATGCAAAAGATCTTATTTTAAATGAGGGTGATATTGAACTTCGAAATGTGGACTTCACTTATACCTTGGATAATGAAAAGATTCTATCAAAACTATCGTTAACAGCCAAATCAGGTCAAACCGTTGCTCTCGTTGGACCAAGTGGCGCAGGGAAATCCACTATTTTAAATCTCATTCCAAGATTTTATGATACTCAATCAGGTGAAGTTCTAATTTTCGGGAACAATGTAAAAGATCTGACGTTAAGAAGCTTACGCGATAAACTTGGCTTAGTGTCACAGGAAACAGGTTTATTTAACGACACGATCAAGAACAACATCCTACATGGCAAACCAGATGCATCGGATGAAGAGCTTTATACAGCAGCAACAGCAGCTTCGGCACATGATTTCATCCTAAACTTACCAAATGGTTATGACACGATGGTTGGGGAGATGGGGATAAAGCTATCTGGTGGCCAACGCCAACGCATTTCTATTGCACGGGCTATGTTGAAAAACGCCCCTATTCTGTTGCTTGATGAGGCGACGTCCGCATTGGACACAGAATCCGAACGAAATGTGCAATCAGCCCTTGAACATTTGATGGAAGGTAGAACAACTATTGTCATTGCCCATCGTCTTTCAACGATCGTTAATGCTGATAAGATTTATGTCTTGGAAAAAGGAAGCGTTGTTGAAGAAGGTAGTCACAACGAATTACTTAAACTAAACGGCCTTTACAGCAAACTACATGAAATGCAAAAAACATCTGAAAATGTCATTTCTTTAGAACGTGAATTAGAAAACGCAACGGCTTAATATTTGGAAAAATTTATGCGCCTTTCGACAGTCACCAAACCAATAGTCCGTTCAAAAGCTGGCCACGCTATTATTGCTTGGTTATTAAGTGTTTATATTCGGTTTGTTTATCTGACAACGAGATGGACCTTTATTGGCTTTGAAGAAAGAGACCGTTTCGCAAAAAAACATGATACCGGAATTGTCTTGCAATGGCATAACCGTATTGCTCTGGTAGGTTTTGGTTGGGATGCGCGGAAACATCCGATTTCACTTTTAGTATCTGGACATCCTGATGGGCGTTTTGTTTCTGCGACACTCGCACATCTAGGAATGGGCGGTATTTTCGGTTCCTCTAGTAAAGGCGGCGCTGCAGCCTTATTGCAATGCATAAAAACTGCAAAGAGAGGCATCTTTATTGGTTTGACACCTGATGGTCCACGTGGCCCACGTATGCGTATGAAAGATGGGCCGGTCGTTATTGCAAAGAAAACAGGCGCGCCTGTATCTCTCTTAGCTTACTCAGTAAAAAAACGTAAAATATTAAAAACATGGGATCGTTTCATTCTACCTAAACCATTCAATGAAGGTGTGTTGATGTGGCGTGAACTCGATGGTATCTCCAAAGATGCAACTGATGAAGAAACAATTGCATATAAGCAATATTTAGAAGATGAATTAACAAAAGCGACAAATGAACTAGATATCATGATGGGACATGAACCTATTGAGGCCGCAGATCCCAATGAAATACCAAAGAACAAGAAACGCGCTTCCTAATACCGCAGGAAATTCTTCTATGATTGATATTCCACAAATCACATTCCCTTCATATAAATTAGCGAGTTACCTTTTAACTCCCTTAATCCCGTTTTATCTCAAAAAACGCATAAAAAAAGATAAAGAAGATAAAACACGCCTGTCAGAAAGATATGGACATGCAAGTCAAGAACGCCCAACAGGGAAACTCATATGGCTTCACGCAGCAAGCGTGGGGGAGCTTATTTCTACCTTAAGCCTTTTGGATAAAATAAATACTGAAAACCCTGATATCACATTATTGGTCACCAGTGGAACAGTAACCTCCGCAGAAATTGCCAAAAATAAGTTACCTAAAAACGTTATTCATCAATTTGCCCCTCTAGACAGTCCAGTTTTTGTAAATCGTTTCCTAAACTACTGGAAACCGGATTTAGTATTGTGGCTAGAATCTGAGTTTTGGCCCAATCATCTAAGAGAGATCAAGTCTCGTCAAATTCCTGCAATCCTGTTAAATGCACGTATGTCTGAGAAAAGCTTCAAACGTTGGTCGGAACATCCAAAATCCATCCAAACTTTACTTTCTTGCTTCACTACTCTCTCAGCACAAAGTAGTAAAGACAGAGATAAACTGGTGAAGTTAGCGAAAGATCGTGAAGTTTTATTACCAGGCAATATGAAGCTAGCTGCACAACCGCTGAGTTATGATCAAATTGAATATAAATCTCTAAAAAAAATAATTGGTAAGCGTAAGATTATTGTAGCTGCGAGTACACATCCTACAGAAGAACAACGCCTTTTAGATTGCTATAAAAGTTACGCATCAACCATAGAGCAAAAGCCCCTGCTGATTATCGTCCCACGCCATCCTCAACGCGGCGCAGAAGTTTTCGATATCATCACCAATAGTAAATTGAAGGCTGCATGCCGTAGCAAAAATGAAGACATTGAGGTATCTACTGACATTTACCTTGCCGATACATTGGGTGAGCTAGGTTTATTTTATGCACTCTCTGATATCGTAATTATGGGCGGTAGTTTCTCTGGGAAAATTGGTGGACATAACCCAATTGAACCTGCCCTTTTGGATACTGCGATTATTGTCGGCCCTGATATGAGCAACTTCGCGTCAATTACCAAGGCAATGTTAGAAGATAAAGCAATTAAACAAGTTAAGAATGATGAAGATCTAACAAAGACAATTTCGAAACTCTTGGTGAAATCTAATCGCGCATCTTCTCTGAAAGAAAATGCAAAAAAATGGGCGGGCAGTCGGAGCAAGTCTATTTTAAAGCGTGTAAAGAATATGGTGTTAACGCACCTATCTGACCACAAAGAGGCAGTTTAAATGAAAGCACCTGCCTTCTGGAACAATCCTAAACCCAGTATGATTGCGAAGATCTTGACGCCAATTGCCAAGCTCTACAGTGCAATCACAGGATATCGGATGATATCGACCATGCCGTTTAATGCGCCTTTAACAGTTATCTGTATTGGGAACTATACGATGGGTGGCGCAGGTAAAACACCGCTGACACAAAACCTTTATCACTTATTGACCGATATGGGTTTCAAACCATGTGTATTAACGCGTGGCTATGGTGGAACGATAGATGGCCCGAAATTGGTTGATGTACAAAACGACACACCTCAGCAAGCTGGTGATGAACCATTTATGATGGCTCATCATATGCCTGTAGTTGTTTGTCATGATCGAAAAACAGGGGCGAGTTACATAGCCAAAGAAGGTTATAATCTTATCCTTATGGATGATGGGTTTCAAAATCCAACATTGAAAAAAGATATTTCGTTTATTGTCATAGATGGTGGCGTTATGTTGGGAAATCAAAAAGTCTTTCCAGCAGGTCCTTTACGCGAACCTCTAGATCGTGCCCTACTTCGGACAAATGCGTTAGTCATGATCGGAGAACCCAAATATGATCTTCCAGCCCTTAAACAAATAAAACATCAATTTCAGGCAAATATCCAACCACAACTTGATCATAAACCTGAAAAAGTGATTGCTTTTTGTGGCATTGGACGCCCAGAGAAATTTAAAGATACCCTTACCCAATTGGATATTGAAGTAATCGAGCTTATCGAATATCCCGATCACCATCCCTATACCGAAGGTGAGTTAACTATGTTGGGAGAGAAAGCAAATGAACTGAATATTCCTTTAATTACAACCGAAAAAGATTGGGTAAAACTACCAAAAATATGGCAGGAACGTATTCAATGCTTGCCCATTATGCTTCAGTGGGATAGGCCTGAAGACGTCAAAACCTATCTAAAAGAAAAACTAACAAAGATTTAAAAGCCTTATGGCCCATACAAGCGAAAGACATAGACAGATTAAGAGATGGCTGATCTATCACCGTCAAGCCGTGTTCGTCTATGCCTTTTATTATCTGTTGCGTTTTGTACCTGTCACAATTGCAGCTGCCTTTGGCGCCTTTATCTTTCGCATCATTGGACCGTATATGAGCGCACATAAAACAGCGCTTAGAAATCTGGAAATGGCTTTTCCTGAAAAGAGCCCGAAAGAGCGTGAAAAAATAGCGCGTGAAGTTTGGGATAATCTAGGTCGTGGTGCAGGTGAATATATGCAAGTGGATACCTTTACAGATAAAGGTGAAAACCCACGTATCCTTATTGAAGGTGCAGAACATTTAATCGCCGCGCGTGATAGCGGTGAGCGCTTCATTATCTTTTCTGCTCATATGGCAAATTGGGAAGTCGCAACAATTGTAGCAGCACTTCACAATGTATATCTAACCAATGTCTATCGCCATGCATCAAATCCCTATGTAGATAAGTTAATTCGCAAAATCCGTGGTAAATTTACAGGCACCTTGATCCCGAAAGGTCGTAAAGGCGCCAAGCAATTGTTTATCCATTTCAAAAAAGGCGCACCACTAGGAATGCTGGTAGATCAAAAGCTAAACGAAGGTATCCCAGTGCCTTTCTTTGGTGAGGACTGTATGACGGCAACGGCCCCTGCGGAACTCGCATTACGATTTGATTGCCCGATCATTCCTACTCAATTGATCCGTCTTCCGGGATCGCGTTTTAAAGTTATTATCAATCCCCCGATGGAAAAACCCAATACAGGTGATATGAAAGCCGACACTCTGACCTTACTGACAGAAATCAATAAAACAATGGAAGGTTGGATCAGAGAAAATCCCGGGCAATGGTTCTGGGTTCATAAAAGATGGCCAAGGCAATAAAAGAGCTCCCAGATGGAAGCTCTTTTTTAATTCCTAGCGGCTCTTCAAGTAATTCAACATTGTATCTGCATCAGACACGTCAAACGGATCGATTGGGCAGTTGTCACCATATTCCGGTTCACTGAACAATTGCTTGATTTCACCATTTTCCACATACATGGAATAACGCCAGCTACGCATGCCAAAACCAAGATTTGATTTATCGACCAACATGCCCATTTTACGAGAAAATTCACCGTTACCATCTGGTAACATAAATACGTTTTTGCGACCTAATTTTAATCCCCATTGGTACATCACAAAGGCATCATTGACAGATAAGCAAATAACCTCATCAACACCTTGTGCTTTCAACTCTTCATAAAGTGCTTCGTAACGCGGTAAGTGAGTGGAAGAACATGTAGGTGTGAAAGCACCCGGCAAGGCAAACAAAACAACGTTTTTATTTGTGAAGATTTCGCTTGAAGTTAGATCGCGCCATTCAAACGGATTCTCACCACCTAAAGCTTCATTACGAACACGTGTTTTGAAAGTAACTTCTGGAACTGTATTTCTCATCTTTAATCTCCTGTTAGATCGTTAATTTATAAATTTGGCTTCTTAACGAGAAGCACGCGCAAAATAGAAGGTTTCATTGCGATTTGCGATTTTAGAAGCTACGGATACTTGGTTTCTCATTGGTCTATCTCCTTGACTGAATTTTCATTTTGGTGATTGTTACCTCGTTGTCTTGAGAAAAACATAGCTTCAAAATTTAATTTGGTGAAACGAGTTATCTTTATTTCAGTAATCGACAAAATCTATTAACTTAAGTTAATAATGAGATTTTATCGATATAAAACTTTACAATTTTAGTATATATGTTTGTCTATATATCCCCTTCAGCCATAAAAAAGGAGCTCAATCGAACTCCTTTTCAAACATCACTTTTGCTCAACTTCCTCAATTGGATATCCTGCTTGTTTCCAGCCTCCAAAACCGCCGCCTAAATGGGCTATGGGTTCGAGCCCCATATTATGCAAAGTATATGTGCTTAATGCGGATCTAGCCCCGGCTGCGCAATAAAAAATGAGCTTTTTGCCACTACCAAATATTTCTTTAAAATAGGGACTGTCTGGATCAACCCAAAATTCTAACATACCGCGTGGCGCGTGATAGGCCCCAGGTATTTTACCTTCTCGCCACAATTCACGGATATCACGGATATCAATCAATTGAACATCCTCATCTGTCATAACCGCCTTTACGTCTTCCGCCGACAGAGTTTCAATTACTTCATTTGCCTCTTTTAACAGAAGTTCCACACCGCGTTTCATAGTTCAAGTTCCCTGTACATTTTATTGCTCCATAATGCGTTTGTTCATCGCATCATGTCCCGCTTGAATATTGGCAGGCCAATTGCTTTTAATAAAGGCCAAGATATCATGAATTTCTTTATCCGTTAACAGCTCATCATAAGCGGGCATATTGCTTATAAAGCCAATAGAAGAATCTGATTGTCCGCCATATTTTACTGTTTGAAATAGAGCAAAATCCGGATGATGCCATGTATGTCCCTCTTCCGTATGAGGGGGGGCTGGCAGTGTTCCATCCGCATTACGACTGCGCCAATTTGGCTCACCTTCTAAACGTTTACCGTGACAGCTAGCACAATTATCTGCATATAATATACGGCCCGCACGCACTGCTTCACGGTCCTTATAACTAATCGTAAATTGTTCTTCCTGCTCAGACAGAGAATTGAAATAAACAGATAGTAATCCAATAACGGCGACAATGGCGATCAAGACAGGCAGGTTACGGCTCATTCTTAGCTATCCTTACCTGCAAGACCAGATAAAATGGGGCAATCAGGCCGATCATCCCCTTGGCAACAACTCACTAAATGTTTCAAGGTATTTTCCATTTCTTGTAATTCTTCAATTTTACGCCCGATATCTTCCAGATGGGATTTCGCTATCGCCTTTACATCTGAACTGGCACGATCCCTATCTTCATATAAAGATAATAATTCTCGACATTGCTTTACTGAAAAACCTAAATCACGTGCCCGATGTAAAAACTTCAATACATGCACATCATTATCAGAATAATCCCGATAACCAGATTGTGGATCACGTGTCGGTGTAACAAGGCCGATATCTTCATAATAACGGATTGTTTTTGCTGACATACCGGATAATTTTGCAGCTTCACCTATAATCATCATCCGTCCCCTATCTCTTTACCCGCCAACGGCTCAATAACCAGGCATTGCTGACAACGAAAACGCTGGATAAAGCCATTGCCCCACCTGCAATCATAGGACTAAGATATCCCACCGCTGCCAGCGGAATACCTAAACCATTAAAGAAAAAGGCCCAAAATAAATTCTGTTTAATATTACGCATCGTAGCTTCAGAAAGTTTCTTTGCCCAATAAATCAAACGTAGATCGGGACGTAATAATGTCACTGCAGCAGCTTCCTTGGCAATATCAGTTCCTTGCCCCATGGCTATACCCACATCCGCTTTAGCCAAAGCAGGCGCATCATTGATACCGTCACCAACCATAGCGACAAAACGGCCCTGACTTTTAACATCGTCAATATAGCTTAACTTCCCTTCCGGTGTCATTTCGGCTTTCAAATGATCCAACTCTAGAACTTGCCCAACATGTTTTACCACATCACGGTGATCACCTGATACCAAATCAGTTTGAATGCCTAAATCTTTAAGCATAACAATTGCTTCCGGTGTTTCATCACGAAGCTTATCTTCCAGAATAAACAAAGCTTCACACTGCCCATCAATCACAAGAAAAGAATAACTACCAATCACTTCTGATGTACCGTCTGAGGGAATATCAACGCCTGCTTCATTTAGGAATTTTGTATTTCCAAGCAAAACTTTCTTGTTCTCAACAATTCCTTCTACACCTCGCCCAGGAACTGCTTTCACCTCTTTTACCTGGTGCAATTCCATATCATCTGCAGCGCTTAAAAAAGCTTGTGCAATGGGATGCTCGCTCCCCTTTTGAAGGGAAGCAGCATAATTCAGTAGTAAACTTTCTGACTGTTCGCCAAAGATAGTTACTGATGAAATTTTCGGCATAGCAATGGTTAACGTTCCAGTTTTATCAAAAACCAAATGGTTAACTTTTGTCATTTTCTGCAGTGCATCCACATCTCGAAATAAGATACCCGCGCGTGCGGCGGCACCTGTACCAGCTAAAATCGCTGTTGGGGTTGCCAAACCAAGCGCACAAGGACAAGCTATTACTAATACAGAAACAGTACTTAACATCGCCTGTTCAATATTCTCACTTAGTCCCCACCAAGTGAAAAAGGTCAATCCTGCGATAACTAAAACAACTGGTACAAACACAGACGCAACTTTGTCTACCAATTTTTGGACAGGTGCTTGACCCGCTTGAGCATTTCTAACTAGCTCAATAATTTGAGCCAAACGACCAGAAGATGATTTTTGACTAACTTCAACAACAAGACGAGTTGTATTGTTAATCGTGCCCCCTGTTACAGCATCCCCTACTCGCTTTAATACAGGCATTGGTTCCCCGGTGAGCATTGCTTCAGAAACTTCTCCAACACCTTCACGTACAAAGCCGTCTACAGGGATAGCTTGCCCAGGTTTAACAACAAGCTCATCACCAGCTTTTAGACTATCAATTGCAACAAGAATTTCTTTCCCGTCTTTTAAAAGAAGGGCTTCTTCAGGAACCAAAGACATAAGTGATTCTAGAGCTTTAGCGGTACCACGGCGTGCTTTTTCTTCCAACATGCGCCCAAATAGAATCAAAGTAATCACAACAGCCGAAGTCTCAAAATATAAATCGCTTGTTCCAATAACTTCAGGCCAGAATGTCACAACGACACTAAAAGCAAATGCGGCCGATGTCCCCAATGCAACAAGTAAGTCCATTGTCCCACGTGCATGCTTTAATGCAATCCACGCACCCTTATAAAAACGCGCGCCAATATAAAACTGTACCGGGATCGTTAATAAAAATTGGTTAAACGCATCCAAATGCCAATGTATATTAAGCGGATGGAATAACATCGGTAATACTAAAGGGAAAGTTAAGATCACTGAAACAACGAGGTCGATATATAATTTACTCAGTGACTTACCATCATCAAGCATAGTATTCTTAGAGGGCTCACTCGCCTCAAAACCTGCTTCTTTTACCGCGGCAAAAATACGCGATTGATCAATTTTTCCCATTAATGCAGAAACAACCCCGGAACCTAACGCAAAATTCACCTGTGCTGTTATAATATCTGGTCTTTCATCTAATACACGTTGCAGCCTTCCCGCGCATCCTGCACAGGTCATGCCCGACACTTGAAAACGGAATGTTTCTGTTTGTTCATTATGTGATATTTGCTTGTTCATTTGACTACTTCCAGTTTTGTACTGCTCCCTAGATAAGGGTTCCAGTAACTGGAAGGTCAAGTAGAAATTTGTAAATGATATGTATGTGCTCTTTATTCTTTTATAATTATCACTTACAATTCTCACGTATTTGATCAAT
>NZ_SMMC01000017.1 GCF_009711445.1 Curvivirga aplysinae
GATGTCGTTGAAAATTTACCCGGGGCTCTATTTCATTATTGGCTCTCGCCTGACGGAAAAGACAAAATTCATTTTGTCAACGAAGGCTGTAAAGAGATATGGGAAATTACAACAATAGAAGCAGAACGTGATGCGTCCCTACTGTGGGATATGGTTTTAGATGCTGATCTTGAGAAACTTCAAAATTCTATTGAGAAATCTGCTGAAAAATTGTCCCGATGGTCGCACCAATGGCGGATAAAAACACCCAGTGGCAAAATAAAATGGCTACAAGGATTAGCCAAAGCACGGCCAACAGATGACGGCGGTGTTTATTGGAATACCTTAATACTTGATATAACGGCTGAGAAAGAGGCTGATCATAACAAGCATTTAAGCTATGCTCAAACTATAGAAGTACTTTCCGCCGCCCTTGAAGCGAGAGACCCTTATACCGCAGGACATAGTCGATCTGTTGCCAGAATATGCGAAGACATTGCCAACGAAATGGGGCTTTCACAAAATTTCATAGATGGCCTAATTTTAGGGGCACTTGTTCATGACATTGGAAAAATCCAAATACCAAGCGCAATTCTGACAAAGCCAACGAAACTTTCGGATGCAGAATACAATTTAGTTCAACAACATGCGATCAACGGCGCTAGTTTACTACAACAAACCAGCTTTGAATGGCCCATATACGAAATGGTTGCCCAACATCATGAAAGATGTGATGGAAGCGGCTATCCAAATGGTTTGACAGCAGATAAAATCATCTTAGAAGCAAAAATTATCGCTGTTGCAGATACTATAGAATCTATGGCGACCAATCGGCCATATAGATTCGCTCCAGGATTATCCAAAGCCATACAAGTTATCAAAGATGGTTCTGGTACTAAATTTGATCAAAAGGTGGTTAACGCCGCTTTAAACTTATATCAAGACTTAGAATCCCTACCAACTAACTAAAAGTGAGGATTTCCTACTAAAATCTGGTTCTCTTGATTAATAGATTATCTTAATATTTTTCAAGTTAGATATCCGCACCTACCCTCATAGCATCATAGATTGCAGCATGAATATTCCGGCTTGCGACCGCATCCCCGATACGGGCAAGAAAAAACGCCCCCTCGCTGTTTATGTCTTCAAACGGAAAGTCAGCATTTAACAATGCCTGATGATCAAGTTGCCCCATATTTTTTGACTGCGATTTCAGGTCAAAATAAAGCATGTCCATAGGTTTTGTGCCGTTTTCAATCACAACATGATCTACCAGTTGAATTTTGGTCCGACCCGTTAATACATGTCGTAATGTCACTTGTTTTTTCTGTCCTCTCTCGGTCACCGCCAACATTTCATAAAAACATTCCGTTTGTATATTCTACGCAAATGCAT
>NZ_SMMC01000026.1 GCF_009711445.1 Curvivirga aplysinae
TCTTGACTCTCTTAGATATAAAGATACCATAAAAAACAATCTATAGATGATTATTATTGTTTAAAAATATTCACTAATATCGTCTTTTTATCAATATCTAATTTAGGCTGATGATAGGGTATTGCAATCTAAAATGGGAGCGCTTATGGCTACTCATTTCATTTAAATTGTCGAAAATACTTCTGTAACACATAGTCTAGATAAGTTACTTGCTGATGGAGATGCTTTAACCTTCTCTGCGGTGACGCAACCGGCTAATGGTACGGTTACGGTTAATGCTGATGGGACTTATACTTATACACTGGCGATTGATTTTAAAGGTGATGATAGTTTTATATATCGCGTGACCGATCCAAATGGTTTGGGTAATGTTGTTACCCAGGCGCCACCACCTGTGACTAATTTGTTAGGTGTTTGGCCTTGATGCATCTGCTTCATCTACGATCACGGATGTTGATTTAAATGGGACGATTGAACAGTGGTCAGATAAGAGTGGTAATAACCGACATGCTACTCAAGGCATGGAAGGGTTCCGTCCTCTCTATGATGCTTCTGCCTTTGATGTTCGTGGAGGTATTAATTTTGATCATATCGATGATTATCTCTAGATGTCCTATACATTAGATTGTGATGGTATGTCGCTCTTTACTGTTTTCGTACTACTGAAGACGGACATCTTTGAATATAGAATCAAGCAATTCGTTAAGATATTTAAGAGCTAGGAGTTAGCGTAGACAATGGCCAGCATATTTTGAATGTGCTGCCTTCTCCTAGCTGACTTTCTATTGATAGAGAGCCTCCGCGGGCTTCAATTATTTTTTTTGTTACATACAAGCCTAAACCAATGCCGACATATTCATGTTTGGCTTTATAGGCGTCATCCCCCAACATAAAAGGTTGTCCTATTTGTTCTATGGTCTCTTCCGACATACCGGAACCATTATCTATAACCTGTAATTGTATTTTGTCTTGGTTAATGACACTCCAATCAAATATGATTTTGCCGCTTTCTTTGTCCACATGTTTATATGCATTACTTAACAGATTTAGATGAATCTGGGTTTGCATTTTCTTATTTGCAGTAAGTTTTTTTGGTACATCGGGGGAAACTTGAACAGAAAAATCGACATTATTATTGCTTTGGCTTCTTTTAAAGCGCTCCACGATTTCTTTAGAAAACTCAGTTACATTATAACTTTCAGTCGCATAATTGAATTGCTCAGATTCTAGCTTTGATAATTCAAGAATATCGTTAACCATGTCTAGCAGTAGGCTGCCGCTTGCATGGATGTCATCCAGATATTCCATGTATTTTTTATTTTTGATATGACCGTATATTTCTTGTCTCATCATATCTGAAAACCCGATGATTGCATTTAGAGGTGTGCGTAATTCATGACTCATTGATGCAATAAAGTTGGATTTGGAAATATTGGCGTTTTCTGCTAAAGCCAAACTTTCCTGAAGTTTGGTCTCAGCATGTTTTTGGGCGGAAAGATCCATTGAGATTGTTATAATTGCCCTTACTTTCCCGTCTTCGTCAAAGATAGGAGACTTCGTCGTAACGACATTGTATTCTTTGCCATTTACGTCCGGTATTGTTTCTTCGTAATTTGTTAAAGCCTTGCCAGTTGAAATAACGGTCTGATCATTATTTGTCGTATAGCTACCGTAAGATTTGTTGATAAGTTCAGATGCTGTTTTTCCAACGGTTTCAGAAGGGGGGATCTTATAAAGCATGTCAGCTTGATACTGATTGACAAAGATGTATTTGTAATCCGTATCTTTAATACTAACCGTCACAGGTACAGAATTCAGAATTGTTTCAAATAACCCACCTTCTCCAAGATAGTAAGGAGAGTCATTCTTCTTATTTATCTGTTTTTTGTGGCGTTCTTTTGTTTTTGCAAAAGCATGGCATGTCAGAAAACCGCAACCAAAAGCGATTGCTAATAACAAATATATAAAGCCAGTTTCATTCATATT
>NZ_SMMC01000013.1 GCF_009711445.1 Curvivirga aplysinae
GTTGGTCATTACCATCCTCACCATAAAGGCTGTTTCTCCCTGATGTATCTGTCAGAGTGTCGTTGCCATCTCCACCATAGAGGCGATCATTACCTTCATTGCCATTTAGCTGATCATTATCAGCACCACCACGCAATAAGTCGTTACCTAAGCCACCAGAAAGAATATCTTGTCCCGCATTGCCATAAAGAAGGTCTCTACCAGAACCACCATTTAGGGTGTCTTGACCGCTACCGCCATAGAGGCGATCATTACCTTCTTCTCCAGATAAGGTGTCGCTGCCTGAGTTACCATAAAGCTTATCTCGACCGGTACCGCCAAGAATTCTATCATTCCCTTCATCGCCGCTTAGGGTGTCATTATGTTCATAGCCATAAATTTGATCATCTCCGGCAGAACCATTGTAAACATCTTTTCTTGTTGTACCTTCAAAATTTTCACCGGGTATTTTATTTGCTGACGCTTTTTCATCTATTGGTTTGTTTTGAAGATTTTGCGGAATTGGTTTTCCTTTTAAGATTGGCAGAGGATTTACCGCAATATTAACTTCTTCAGTATTTTCTAGCGTTTGAATACTTCTTGGCTTAACTGCAATAATATCTGCGTTTTCAATAACTTCTTCTCTTTGTTGAGCAAATATATGTGACGTTTGATTTTCTGAATTTGCAGCGGGGGCAATATCGTTTAATTCATCAAGCATAAAATCTTCGTCGAAGATATAGTCGAAAAGATTATTTAAAGATGGGATGTCACTGAAGTTTGTCTCCGGAACACCTTCTTCCAAAAGGTAATTGACAATTTTTGTTAAAGTAAAAGTCGTACCATCAGCAAAGGTAAATAAAATATTATCGCCAGAAACAGCTATAATGGCCATTTCTGGATCGAAGTCGGTAAGTACAGAGTAACCAGGGATGTATTCAAGTAAGCTTTGTTCTGAAAGAGCTTCGTAATGAAGGATAATAACCTTGTTACTGTTGTTTACAATAATA
>NZ_SMMC01000092.1 GCF_009711445.1 Curvivirga aplysinae
TGATTCAAGACTTGATTTAACTTTCAGTTGAGAATATATGCGCAGTTATTAAGAATGATTCTCAATAACCACATAAAAACTACGCTTAACCTAAGGGGTAGCTCTCATGAAAATAGCTGCAAAACTCTCCATCTTCTCAACTGTGATACTTTTCCTTGCGACGGCTTGTGTCGGCGGTGTTTCCATCTACACATTGAAAAGTGAGCTAGAGCGCGCTGCAATTCAACAACAAGCACAGTCCTTGCGTATGGCAGCACTGGGCGTAAAGATGCATTATCCATCTTTAACTTATCAAATAAATCGTGACGGAATGGTCCGCAATTTAAGAATTTCTGAATTGCCAAAATTCACTGACCATAAGATGATTGATAAAATCACAGAAGCGACAGGAGATACGGCAACTATCTTCGCATGGGATGAGAAGAGCCAAGATTTCTGGCGCAAAACAACGAATATTGTCAAAGATAATGGCCAACGGGCTGTTGGTACACAACTAGGACAGAATGGGCGTGTCTATCCTATTGTCACAAATGGTCAAACCTATTTAGGCGAAGCTACCATATTGGGCAAAGATTACTTCACCGAATATAGCCCGATCAAAAACAACGATGGTAAGGTAATCGGTATTCTATATGTCGGTATTGAAAAAGCAAAATCCGATCAATTTTTCTATAGTATTGCTATAAACATTATTATAACCGCTGTACTTGTTTTAATAGTTTTCTTAGCTGTGACATTAGTCATTTCAAATAAAGGTATTGCACCAATCAAACGGTTAACTGTTGCTATGAGAGAACTAGCTGCAGGTAAGCTAGATCAAAGTGTAGAGGGAACGGATCGACAGGATGAAGTTGGTGATATGGCAAATGCAGTGCAGATTTTCAAAGAAAATGCGATAGAGCGTCAGCGTTTACGTGCCGAACAACAGCAAGAACAAGAAAAACAATTATTGCGTGCAGAAAATGTAACTAAACTCACTGCCGATTTCGATTCAGAAGTCAGCATTATGCTTACAAATGTTTCAAACGCTGTAGAAACATTACAGTCCGCATCTGTTGCTTTAAACGACAATGCAGCGACAACAAGTATGCAAGCAGCAAATGTTTCAGCAGCGACGCATCAATCTGCTCAGAATGTTGAATCTGTATCTGCCGCTAGTGAAGAGTTTTCAGCATCTATTCGCGAAATAACAAATCAGGTTCAACAAACAACAAACTTACTTGCTGAATCCGTAGAGAAAACAGAAACGGCCTCTGCAAAAATCGAAATTTTATCTGAAGCATCAGACCGAATTAGTGAAGTTGTAGGCTTAATCAGTGATATCTCTGACCAAACCAACCTTCTCGCACTTAATGCGACTATTGAAGCGGCACGTGCAGGTGACGCGGGTAAAGGTTTTGCCGTTGTTGCAAATGAAGTAAAATCGCTCGCAGCACAAACAAGTAAGGCAACTGAAGAAATCGGTAGTCAGATCAGTAATATCCAATCTGAAATGGGAGGGGCTGTAACTGCGATCCGAGAGATTTCTGAAATCATTGAAAACATTAATCATATGTCTTCCACCGTTGCCTCCTCTATTGAAGAGCAAAGTGCGACTATTCAAGAAATCAGCCGAAATGTTGCACAAGCTGCAGATGGCACGCAGGAAGTCGCTCGTAACATTACCCATGTAACAACTGCTGCCAATGACACAGGTGACCGTGCCCAAGCGGTTTCGGGATCAGCCGATAGTCTTGCAGATATTTCAAATAATCTAAAAGGGTATGTACAACAATTCCTTTCAGATGTCAGATTAAAGAACTAAACAGAAAAGAAGCGTTGACCCCTCTTTGAATAAAGAGGGGTTTTCTTTATTCGATTGCGAGTTAAGATATTCTCATCCCTTGCTTAAAGAGACTTTAGAATATGCAAACTCACTTGAAGTATCTGACGACAATTATTCTTCTTCTGGTTTTATCAGCTTGCACAACACCAAACCGCGACTTTATTGCGGCTACTCCTCAAAACTATGAAAACGCAGAAATTCCAGACTTTCCCAAAATTCGTTACTGGGGTGATGATGTTGCACCTCATGTGTATGATACTGTTGAAAAGCTAAAAATAATTGTAAAAACCTATCCACATACAAAAGAGCATATAGACATTCTCGCACTTTCTGGTGGTGGTGAAGATGGCGCTTATGGCGCAGGTTTCCTTAAAGGATGGACTGAAAGAGGAGATAGACCAGTTTTTGCAATGGTAACGGGCATATCAACGGGTGCAATCATTGCACCCTTCGCTTTTCTTGGGCCTCAATATGACGATCGTCTTGAAGAATTTTACACACAAACTACAGACGAAAAAATCTTTGATTTCACATTGCTCAGAGCTTTGTTTGGTGGTTCTTCGATTAGCGATAACCAACCACTTATAGACATAATTGAACGTGAAATTACAGATGAAATCGTCGAAGCAATTGCACAAGAAAGCCGTAAAGGACGGTTTCTACAAATTGGAACCACTAACCTAGATGCACAACGTCCAATGATTTGGGACATTGGACGCATTGCTGAATCAGGACATCCAAAGGCAACCCAGCTTATCCGGGATATTATTACCGCATCAGCAGCCATCCCCGGTGTTTTTCCACCTGTTTTGTTCGAGGTCGAGGTTGACGGACAAAAATTTCAGGAACTTCACGTAGATGGCGGTGTAACACATCAAATCTTTGTTTATCCGCGAAAATTGGATGTACGAGGATTAGAGAAATATATGAACGCATATCCAGAGAAAAACTTTTGGTTGATCCGTAACACAAAGATTGCACCCGAATATAGTTCAACAGAAATGGATATTGCCTCTCTTTCTGGAAGGTCCATAAGTACTTTAATTAAATATCAAGGCTGGGGCGATTTAATAAGTATTGAAGATATTGCTCATCGGGACGGGTTTAACTTTAACCTCACAACCGTACCTGAGGGTTTTTCTGCCCCAATCAATGGAGTTTTTGATCCTGAATATATGTCAGCTTTATTTGAAGTTGGCTATCAACAAGGATTAAGTGGATATGCTTGGCAAACAAGCCTGACCGATGAAAAAAACTTCGAAATATTAGAAGCTGAAGAAAAGAAAAATCGGCTCAATGAATAAAGCCTTATAATTTCTATAATTTAATTTCTGGTTTAGGTAATTTAATTACGCAATAAAATTACCTTTATTGTGAAAATTCCATTTATTGATCGAAATTAATAACAATTCCTTAAAAATGGATTGACGTATCTTATTAATAAGGTCAGTATCACTGACATATTAATAAGAGGAATATGCCATGTCTTGGGATGATAAATTTTCCAAAGATGCTGGATCTATTGATGCATCTGAAATTCGTGAGTTATTAAAAATTTTGGCTGATCCGGAAATCCTGTCTTTTGCAGGCGGTATTCCTGATCCAGATCTATTCCCGATGGATAAAGTCCGTGCCTTTCGTGAACGTATGGCAGACGCACCTGACCAAGATCGGAAGTTAATGCAATATTCCCAAACGGAAGGTTATGAACCTTTACGTCTATGGGTTGCTGAGAAAAATTCTACCGACATGCTTTCTCTTAACAAGAATAACGTCTTGGTAACTAACGGTGCACAACAATCCTTAAGTCTTCTTGCCGCAGCTATGATTGATGCGGATACGCCTATTGCAGTTGCAAATCCTACTTACTTGGGGGCTTTGCAAGTATTCGGCAGCCGTCGCCCAAAATATTTTGCTGTGAAAACGGATGAGCATGGCTTAGTGATAGATGCGGTTGAAGATGCATTTAAACAAGGCGCTAAGTTTCTATATACCATTCCAGACTTCCAAAATCCGGGTGGCATGACGATCCCATTAGATCGCCGTCAGAAGATCATCGAATTAGCGCATCAATATGACGTAGCCATCATCGAAGATACTGCCTATCGTGAGTTATATTTTGATGCCCCTCCTCCAGCTTCTTTACTAGAAATCGAAGCTGAATTTCTGGGTAAAGATCAATGGAATAATAAAGGTTTAGTGATCCAACTTGGTACAGCCTCAAAAACATTGATGCCGGCCCTACGTGTGGGGTGGTCGATTGCGCCTACCGCATTATTGGACAAACTGGTTTTAATGAAACAAGCAAATGACCTTCATACATCCACAGTAAATCAGATTTTGGCGTATGAACTGGCAGCTGAAATCATGGACACACATCTGGAAAAATTACGTGAAGTATATGGAGAACGTCGTACAGCGATGGTCGACGCACTTACACAGAACCTGCCCAATAGCGTAAACTTCACTGCCCCTAAAGGTGGTATGTTTGTTTGGCTAAATCTGCCAGAAGGCATGAATGCACGAAAGCTTCTTGAAAAATCCTTGGCAAGCGAAAAAATTGCCTTTGTCCCTGGCGCAGCTTTCCATGCCAATGGTGGCGGTGAAAACACCATGCGACTGTCCTTCTCAACCTGCACCCCAGAAGTCATACATGATGGCATGAAACGACTAGCCGATCTGATACGATCAGAATTATAAACAAAACAAAGGCGACCAATTGGTCGCCTTCTTTATCTTTTATCTCTTTTTTGTGCTTTACCTGCAGCCTTCATCAAGCGTTGGAATTTAGAACATTCAAGATGGCTTGGCGCGTCACAATTTGCCGCATGCCGTAAACCATCACGTACTGCTTTCAATTCCTTTATTTGTTTATCCATCTCATCTGCTTTGGACATCAATTGAGAACGATCAATCTTTAGCACTCCTTGATGCGTGAACATATCCGCAATTTCATCCAAGCTGAAACCAGCCCTTTGCCCCAGAGCAATAAAATTCAACTTGTTCAATATAGAAGTATCAAAAAGGCGCTTGATACCTCGTCTACCAATAGATTGAACCAAGCCTTTTTCTTCATAATATCGAAGCGTAGACGCCGGAACACCTGATTGTTTCGACACTTCACTTATATCAATTGCTTTATACATATTTTCTACATTGACCTAAAGTTAACTTGAACTTTTATGATAGCTGAAAATACAGATTTAAATCAAATGAGGATTCGAAAATGGATGTAAATTTTTGGCATGATAGATGGGAAAGTAATCAAATTGCTTTCCATCAAAGTGAATTAAATAGATTTCTAATATGCTTTTCCATCGTGAAGTTAATTAATACCTGTCCTTTCAGCGGTATTTCATTTTTCTGAATGATGGAAAAGCCCTTTGCTTTGAAGAAAGGTACAGCGATATGAGACGCTTCAACATATAAACGTTTAATATCACTAGAATTAGCTATTGTTTCTATATGCTTATACAAGGCAGATGCGACACCTTTTCCCTGATAATCTGGATGGGTATAAGTGCAGTCAATATGACCATCCTTTTCCAATTCTATAAAACCCGCTACTTTACCACCAATGATCCCAAGATACGGTTTCTTTTCATCCAATCTTTTTCCCCAAGCTATATAATCGGGTGGTGTTGAAGCCCAAGCTTCTTTTTCATCTTCGGTATAGATAGACGGATCAATTGCATGAACAGAAGCATGATATAAATCTGCAATTTCATTCGCATAACTGGATGAATAATTTATTATTTCCATTACCCTAAAATCCTAATTTCAAACCCGACTCACATTCTCCAATTCAGCAAGTTTAGCCAAATTACGAAGTTCTGTTTCCAGTTTCTTTTTTTGCTTCACTTTTAATTTCTGTCCCGGTTCAAGCCAGAAATTGTTTCATTTAGTCTTCCCCTTTTTCCCGCCAACTTAAAAAAAGTGCTGTCGCGGCATTGACTGGTTCTTTCCAGAATCCCTTCGGATCAGTTTTACGAAGATATTCTGGAATTCTAATGTTAATAATAATTTTCTTGTTTCTATCCCACACCTCTCCATTACACGACCTTCCTTGAGTGCAGGTAAGACTCAAAATTATATTATTTTCTGAAAGAATAATGTGATCTGGGTGACTTTTCGGAGCATATTCCAGTAGATTATAAAAACCGTCTGCAAGCCCGGTCTTTTCAACGCCATCCACGCCCGGCCAGGTCACAAAAAACTTCACAACATATTCATTTTCATCTGGCGGAATACGCCCATATTCGCAAGGACGATAAGGAGGTGATGCAGGGTATCTCGTATTATATTCCACATGCCTTAAAGATGGCATCCAAAAAGCGAATCGTGACGAAGGCAGCATAGAACCATCATCCAGCAAACTAGAATTAAAGCGTCCAGTTGTCGCATCATAACCTGTACTATCGGCTCTTTCGACAAGCTTATCTATATATTCCTTGCGAGTAGGTACTTTATCACGATCAAACATATACCATGGATTAATATAACCAAGAGGGATGCGAAACCATGCATCACTCATCCATAAATAGTTTAATTCATCCAATCTTGGCCCTTCTCCAACGGGTCCGTTTTTCCAGTTACTCCAATACTTGAAAATTCTCTCTATTTTATGATCAAGTGGACCACGTTGATTACAAAGTATTTCATCTGCATATGAAGTGTTAGGCATCAAGAGATAAAATATCAAAACCAATAGAACGATTTGACAGACTAAATTTTGACGCAATTTGGTTGGATTATTTGTTATCCCCATAAGCTCCCCCCTACGTTCAAACCCAATTCACACTTTCTAATTCAGCAAGTTTAGCCAAATTACGAAGTTCTGTTTCCAGTTTCTTTTTTTGCTTCACTTTTAATTTCTGTCCCGGTTCTAACCAGAAATTATTAACATTCAAGCATTTCTTCTTACGATCCGCCTTTGCTTCTATTCGACCAATAAAATTATCTCCTTCCAGAATTGGGTATACATAATATCCCCATTTCCTTTTCGCTTCCGGTACAAAGACTTCCAATCGATATTCAAACCCAAAAATATTTTCCAAACGTGTGCGATTTCTTACCGCTGGATCAAAAGGATTAATAATGCGAATTTCTGGGGAAACATCGGGAAGTTGCGTTATTTTTTCTTCTATATCTTTAAAGGCATAAGCTGACATCCAGTTACCATTGGCAGTTTCCCATTCAACCTGAACAAGCTTGTCTGAATTTCGCTCAATCCAGTCATGAACCTCTTTAATGTCCTTAGCATCCCAAAATTCTTTAATCTCTTTTGCCGTCGCAATAGTTAACCTTTTTAGGGCCGCCTCACATAGCCAATCAACTTGCTTCCGTTCCGATAACAGGTTTTCCATATGTGTTTTTGGAATAATACGTTCTGCCAAATCATAGAATTTAGTAAATTTCACGCGATGAGAGGTGGTTAACACCCCCGTATACCAAAGATAATCCAATACCCGTTTATGCGGAGGACGCGCCCAAGCTTCTTTCTTTCCCGTAATCTTACTTTCAAAATCTTTTGTTGAAAGCGATCCTTCGGCGGAAATACGCTCGATAAGTGTATCTTTCCAATCCTTTACATTTTGTGGATTATGATAAGATGACTTTTCAATCCTCACTTTGAACCGATCAAAATTACGTCGCCACATAGGGTAAAATTCCATCGGCAAAATTGAAGCATCATGGGTAAAATGCTCAAATACCCCCTCTTCTTTACCAATCAAATCATCCAACATATGCTCTCGATAATCTGAATGGCGGCTCCAAATGATATGGTGATGAGCCCGTGAGATATTCTGGATTGTATCCAGCTGTACAAATCCCAGTTTGTTGATGATCTCCATGATATCTAACTTGGTATCTTGAGATGTTAACAAACCATTCACATCCAACCAAAGCCGTCTCATCAAACGGTTATCAATTTTTACAGCCACGATATGCTCTCATTAATTTAGCATTGAATTTTATTCGAAATGAACCAACAAGAACATAACGTAAACTTATATCAGATATTACACAACACAGATTTTCTAGTTTCTTCAGAATAAAGCATCCAGATGTTCGACAAGCCGATCAAAAACAAATCTAATTCTTTTGTTTGTTCTTAACTCTCTGTGGGAAATCACCCAAGTATCAATGGGAAATCCGGGTATATCTTCACATACTTTTTGGACATCATGATCATCTTTAACAACCACCTCAGGCATCACACCAATTGCTATCCCTTTTTTTACAATATTCCAATGCACTAGATGGCTCTGCGTGATTATAGGAAAGTTGCCTTCATTAACATCAATTCCATGTTCGTTTAATGCCTTCATCCATATAGAATTATCGACCATGCCAATAAACGGCATCTCATTTAGAGCCTCTTTAGTTTTAAAAGGTCCGTGCTCCTCTACAAATTGATTACTCGCATATAAATAAGCTTTGGTGGTTTTGACTTTCTTTGCAATTAAATCCAATTGATCTGTCAGCCGATTTCTAATTGCAATATCTGCTTCCCTTCTCATCAAATCTTTTATTTCGTTAGATGAAATAATTTCAATGACGATTCCCGGCTGCTCTTTTCTAATATTTTCCACAAACTCCGGCATGACAAATGCGGAAAAAACTTCACTACAGGTTATCACCACACGTCCACTAATATCTGTGGACTTGCCACTCACTGCGAAAGAAAACTTGTTTGCCGCATCGGCCATATCTTTCACATATTCAACCAGATCTAATCCGGAAGGTGTAATTTCAACGCCACGCCCGACACGCTCAAAAAGCACCACACCAAGTTCTTCTTCCAAGGCAGCAATCTGACGCCCAAGCGTTGACTGTGTCACATTCAAGGCACTCGCAGCGGCAGAAAAAGACTTCTCTTCAGCCGCCACTAAAAAAGCCTTAGCCCTATTCCAAT
>NZ_SMMC01000057.1 GCF_009711445.1 Curvivirga aplysinae
GCAAATAATTGGGGCATAAGAACTTCATGAGAATAATATTTATATTCACTTTCTTTACGATATGTCTGTCGACAGTGTCGTATGCAAGTGATTTGAAAATCAGGATTGGTTTTAATTCTAATTCCAGTTTTCCTTATATTACCGGGTCCGGTGATAAGCTTGCATCTCCACCAGGGGTTTCAGTTGAGATCGTGGGTCATGTGATGAGGGAAATGGGATATGACGTTGAATTTATTCGCGTGCCCGGATTACGTGTTCTAAAAATGCTTCAAGAAAATGCACTAGATGCCGCTTTTTTGTTTTCCCATTCAAAGGAGCGAGAAGAATTTGGTGTTTATCCAGCTGGCATTAAGGATGGAGATTTTGAGGCTAGATTAGCAACACTTTCCTATTCAATCTTTAAATCTGAAAACTCATCTTTGTCTTGGGATGGCAAGAGTTTTTCAAACCTTGAACGCCCTATTGGTGCGAATACGGGATATTCGATTGTTAAGATATTACGTTCTGCGGGTGTTGAGGTTGAGGAGGCCATGTCAACTCAGCGCAACATCAAGAAATTATTGAATCGCAGAATTGATGGCCTTGCAGATCAAGATGTGGTGGTGGAAGCGCATATAAAACTATTGAAAGTATCGGGCATCGTTAAGTTGGAACCGCCAATTGTGACAAAGAATTACTATCTCATTTTCAGTCATAAATTTGCCGAAGAGCATAAAGGTGATGTCGAAGATATTTGGCAGATGATTGGTGAAAACAGAGACGCAATGACAGAAGAATTATTGCCAAAATATTCTTTGATGTTAGATCAATAAATCAAGGCGACCCGCTCATGAAATGGGTTTCATCCGATCGTAAAGTTAAAATTTCGACCCCAGTTTCTGTAACCGCAACGGTATGTTCGAACTGAGCAGAAAGCTTTTTGTCTGTTGTTCGAACTGTCCATCCATCATCTTCCGTAATTACGGTACGTCGTCCTTGGTTGATCATGGGTTCCACCGTGAACACCATACCTTTTTGTAACTTTAACCCTGTACCGCGATGTCCAAAATTCAGGATGTCCGGTTTTTCATGCATCTCGCGACCGATGCCATGGCCACAATATTCACGAACAGCTGAATAACCGTGCTGTTTTGCATGCCGACTAATTGCAAATCCAATATCCCCAAGATGTGCATTTGGTTTCACTTGTTTGATCCCTTGCCACATGGCTTCTTGGGCGATTTTGACTAATCGCCTTGCCGCGGGTTTTACATCACCAATCATATAAGTTTTGCTGGAATCAGCGATATAGCCGTTTTTTTCTAAAGTAATGTCCAGATTGATAATATCGCCATTTTGAATGATTTCTGTGGTACTGGGCAAACCATGGCAAACCACATTATTGATAGAACAATTCAAGACATATTTATATCCATATTGTCCTTTACTGGCGGGACGTGCATCAAGGTCATAAGTAATAAACCGTTCAACAACATCGTTTATCTCCATTGTTGAGAGGCCCTCTAGAGATAGTGTATCTAGCATCTCAAAGACGGATGCCAATAATCGCCCAGATATGCGCATTAAGGCGATTTCATCTTCGGTTTTAACCATCTTCAATAACTTTCAAATTAGGCCCTTTTTGCTTGGAAGCTTCCAATTCCATCTTGACAATTTCGTTAAACGATAGGGTTGGATTTGTTTCTGCAAGCATACCAATCTTCATCCAAAATTCAGCTTGCGTATTAATCGTTCTGCACATCACGCTGCTCACGCGTCTGACTTCTTCATGAAGTTCATCGTCAATTTTTACAATGCCCATATCCTAACCCTCTCTGTATATGATTAATATATATATCGTATACATATCATGTGTTAGCTTTGTCAAGAATGTGAAGAGACAAGTTGGTCGCATATTTAATTCTTCAATACCAAGAAACGGGTCGCTTGCTTGTTAAGAACATCCTAGAATCATAAATTAAATTGGCATTATAGGAGATTGAAATAAGTATTTTTGAAGAAAAAGTGGCTAATATAACTGGTGTCGGTTCGGCGATTGGTAAGGGGATTTTTTCTGATGGAACAAATTCCAAGGGCATAATAGAAAGTCTCTGTTTTAAAACCAAATCTTGGCGACTAACTTTAAACCCATTAAAGAGATACGTAGATATTTTCGCGTAAAAATGCGACATGGGGGAAGTCAGGTGCATAAGGGGCATCGTTATGCTATGGGCATAATATTTCATGATGCACTTAAATAGAGATAGTTCTAGATAAAGAAATAGAGCAAAGATGGATTTATTTGAGCAAATGGAAGGGCAACCACGCAACCTGTTACCATGTGATGGTGTGGTCCATTATTATGGGACAATTATGTCGCAGGCTTTAGCGGATGCCTATTTTCAGAACTTGATGAATCATATTGCGTGGGAACATGATCAAGCAGTGATTTTTGGGAAGACGGTCACCACAAAACGTAAAGCGGCGTGGTATGCCGATCACCCTTATTCTTATACCTATTCCAAAGTAACGAAACATGCCTTGCCATGGACTTTGACGTTGTTAGAATTACGGGAGCTCATTCAAGAAAAGAGTGGCGAAGAATATAATTCCTGCCTGTTGAATTTATATCATGATGGCAATGAAGGCATGGCTTGGCATAGTGATGCAGAAAAGGATTTAAAACGTGATGGTGCGATTGCGTCGGTGAGTTTTGGTGCGGAACGAAAATTTTCGTTGAAGCATAAAACCAGTGATGAAAATGTTTCGCAAATTTTACAGCATGGCAGTTTATTGGTGATGAAGGGAACAACACAAACAAACTGGTTGCATTCCATTCCTAAGACTAAAACTGTTCATAACCCAAGAGTGAATTTAACTTTCCGTTACATCGTGGATCAATAGCTACATTCACATTGATATTTCAAGATTGATTGCCTGATTGATCGCCTTGCCAGTATTGACCGCCTGATAAATAGGACGAGGGGATCTTTCAGTTACATCAATTTCCCGTTTGATCCACTGATGGTCTTCCAGAAGGTATAGAGATTGTGAGAGAGCACGATCTGTAATCCCGACTAATCCTGTTTTGATTGAGGAAAATCGTTTTGGCGTTTCTGTGACGGCCAGCACGGGAACGGCCCAGCTGCGGCGAATGACATCAAAGTCTTCATCATTTGGAATAATATCTATGACCCGGTGTGCCATAGATGCTGCAATTTCACCAGCGGGCGTGAGTTTGAATTCTGGTCGTAAGGGATGTCCGTGACCGGGATTACGTTCCAATAAACCTAGTTCCGCAAGATGATTTAAGCTTGCAGTAAAAGAAGATCGACTGGCCCCGCAGGCTGCCAATAAAGGTGCCTGACGCCCAGGAGTACCTGTATGTAAAAGCGCCAGTATCTTTAAAGACCATGCTTTAGAAGTGATGTTGACAAGAAAAGAAATGTTCATATAGTATATATACTATATTTTTAGTACATAGGAAAGCATTATGTCAGTAGCACGCTTAAATAATACAATTACATTGGCTCTTTCAGTTCGTGATCGACATGCAAGTGCAAAGTGGTATGAAGAAAATCTTGGTTTTCAGGTTTTGTATCATATGGATGATGCAGGTTGGAGTGAGATGACAACTAATACAGAAGGTGTGACGCTGGGCTTGGGGGAACAAGCTGAACCTAATCCGGGAAATACCGTACCTGTATTTGGGGTAGACGATATTGGAGTCGCCCGCAACGCGTTAGAAGGCGTTGGTGTCAAGTTTGATGGTGAAACCATCACAATTGAAGGTATGGTAAGTACGGCTACATTTTATGATCCGGATGGAAACGCATTGATGCTGGCACAGGACTTATCTTAGTTCTAAACTGCCAGAAGATTAATGAATAAATGTTAATAACCTAACATCAATATTTATTCTTTAACTTCACAGGGCATGTTGATCCATTGATTGATATACATGTCCTGAGTTTCTTTGATGAAACCTTCTTGATGAAGGTCGTTCATAATTTTACGCATAGTCTGGACTAAATTAGGAGAGGTTTTTAGGCTGGCGACCACCCAAAGTGGCTTGGAAAGTTTTTTGAGTGGAAAATATTTAACCAACTGATCTCCATCATATCCAATGGCACAGGCGTTTGTTTTGGCTACAAAGGAAGTCAAAGGAATAGCATCAAATCGTTTGCCAAATAACATCGGAATCCCATTGTTGTAATGATTATATTCGATAAAGTTTTTTTCTATCACCAATCCGGTTTCCTGATATAGATCTGCTATGCTACTGCCAATAGGTGCAGATAGCATAACATTTTTTGTTTTAGCTTCTTCCAAACTTGTAATTGTAGGTAATGGAGTATCCTTCAATTTATATAAATTAATTTCATATGGCGAAATTTCACTTATCCATTGGTATTCTTTTTCTCTACTTTCAGTGCGGGAAATAGAAAAGAATACAGTATTTTCTTCAAGTTTTGCCGCACGCATTGCCCGTTTCCAAGGAAGAAGATCAATTGTAAATCCTTGAATAAGCTCTCTTGCAGTCATGCGATTTAATAATTCATGGATGATCGTGATCGTGTATCCATCTAACTTACCGTTTTTTTGCATTTGTAATGGTGCAAATTTAGAAGAAACAGCATGTATTTCAGCTGCGATTACCGATGAAAACCCAATAAAAGATGACAGTAAAAGAACAAGAATTGGATTACAGAGGCGTGGTTTTAAAACGCGAAGTCGCAACACTATATATTTTCCCCATCTAATGACACATATTAGGACTGTAACTTATGACATCAATCGATTGCTTTGGTAGGATGATACTAACAGCATTGCAATCCAAAAATCTAATCTTTTCAGACATAAAAAATCAAAGACCAAGGTTTTACTCTACCTTCTAACTTTCTCGTTTCTCCGAACTTTCTATAAAGCCAAATTAGTTTTGGTTTAGGTGGGATGACTTATATATATCGGATAATGGGGTTGGTTTTTAGGCAATATATCAAACAATATGAGAATTTTTATCGCGTTTTTAATCCGGAGTTTTCAACTAGGAGATAAGTTATGTGTATT